>NZ_NFIL01000032.1:0-29437 GCF_002161755.1 Flavonifractor sp. An4
ATCCGCCCGGCATCGAGGTTTTGCCTGTGGCAAAACGCTCGGACGCGCAAAGCGCGGGGGCGAATTCGGCCTTACATCTGGTCAGTGTCCAGCAGGATGGTCACGGGACCGTCATTCTGGCTATAAACCTGCATATCAGCGCCGAATTCGCCGTGCTGGACCTCAAAACCCCGTCCGGCGCACTCGGCCATAAACTTTTCATACAGGGGGATGGCGATGTCCGGCTTGGCGGCCCCGGAGAAGCCGGGACGGCGGGACTTGGTGTCGGCGTAGAGGGTGAACTGGCTCACCACCAGCAGGGAGCCCCCCACCGCCTCCAGGTTCAGGTTCATCTTCTCGTTCTCGTCCTCAAAGATACGCAGGCCGCACACCTTGTCGGCCATCTTGACGGCCTGGGCCTCGGTATCGCCGGGGGCCACCCCCAGCAGCACCAGGAAGCCCTGGCCGATTTCGCCGTTCACCTTGCCGTCAATGGTGACGGAGGCGTTCTTTACGCGGGTCACAACTGCACGCATAGTATAAATTCCTTTCTCATTTACCGGTATTCACGGACAAACCCCTTGGCAAAAATGGGGTCGATATCGAACACCGCCTTGTCTCCGGCGGTACATTTCAGGTCGGTCACGTCCACAATGGTCTCGATGGCGCCGATGCCGCCGATGACCCTGGCCTTCTGGCCGTTGACCCGGACGGTAATCTGCCGCTGGGTAAGCCACCGGCGAATGGCGTCCAGCAGGCCTCCCGCCCAGGGGCGACCCATGCCGAAGCCGTTCTGGTACCCCACGGGCAGCACCGCCACCCGGGTGTTCTTTTTCAGGGGCGCGGGGGTGTTGCCCCCCACAATGTGGCCCTTGGGCACCCAGCGGGTCTCCTCCACCTTGACCTCGCCGTAGCCCACCCGGCGCAGGCCGTCCCCTCTGGCCCGGCGGCACCGGCCCATCAGCACGGTGCCCGCCCGGACGCCCCCCAGCCGGGCGGCAGGGTGGTGCATCAGCACATAGGACCCGGCGGCGTGGACGGTGCCCGTCTCAAACCCGGCGGCGTGGATGGCCTCCACCGTTTTGGTAAACTCCTCCACCTGGGCCGCCAGAGCCTTGCCCTTGCGGCTCTTGGTGTACAGCTGGGTACACACCCCGGACACGGCGATGCTGGACAGGTCCCGGAAGGTGGACAGGATCTTCTCCGGCTCGCTGGAGAGAAAGCCCCCGAAACCCATGCCGGTGTCGATCTGGATGTGGGCCTCGGCAATGGTGGACCGGGCCTCTGCCACCCCGTTGAGGGCCATACCGCTGTCATGGGAGCCCACGGTGCAGATCACGTTGAGATCCAGCAGCTGCTCCAGCTCCTCCCGGTCGGTGGTGCAGCGGAGCATGAGGATCTCCTCCTCCACAAAGCCCGCCTTCCGCAGGGCGGCGGCCTCCGCCACCTCGGACACGGCGAAGCGGCCGATACCCTCGGCCCGGAGGGCCTTTGCCAGCTCCACCAGACCGGCTCCCTGGCCGTCTCCGGTGACCACGCCGTAGATCACGGCGCCCCCCGCCCGCTCCTTGACCACGGAGATATTATTCTTCAGTGCATCCCGCTCGATGACCAGGGTTTTCATGGCTCCGCCGCCTTTCCGTGGATAGTCCTTTCCATTATATACTCCCTGCCGATTTGAGTCAATGAAAAGGGGACAGGCCTTGTGTTTGAGTGCAAAAAGTGCTATGATTGAGTATTGATACAGACTTTTCGGGAGGAACCGTTTTGAACCGACAGACCACCAAAATTTCCCCCGCCGACGTGGCGCGTCAGCGGGACTTCTGCCAGAAACTCCATGAGCGCAACGCCGCCCGTCCCACCGCCCCGCTGGCCTTTGTGGATACCTACGGCTGCCAGCAGAATGAGGCCGACTCCGAGCGGCTGCGGGGCTACCTGCAGGAGATGGGCTACGACTTTACAAACAGCGAGGCCGAGGCCGATCTCATCCTCATCAATACCTGCGCCATCCGGGAGCACGCCGAAATGCGGGTGCTGGGCAACGTGGGCGCCCTGGTCCACACCAAGCGGGCAAAGCCCAACCAGCTCATCTGCGTGTGCGGCTGCATGGCCCAGGAGCCCCACCGTGCCCAGAAGATCAAGGAGAGCTACCGGCAGGTGGACCTGGTGTTCGGGCCCCACGCTCTGTGGCGGTTCCCGGAGCTCCTGTACCGGCTGGTGACCCGCCGGGGCCGCATTTTCGACATCACCGACGAGCCCGGCTCCATCGCCGAGGGCATCCCGGTGGTGCGCCAGGACAGGGTGAAGGCCTGGGTGTCCATCATGTACGGCTGCAACAACTTCTGCACCTACTGCATCGTGCCCTACGTCCGGGGCCGGGAGCGCTCCCGCCAGCCGGAGATTATTCTGGAGGAGATCCGGGGCCTGGTGGCCGAGGGATACAAGGACATCACCCTGCTGGGCCAGAACGTCAACTCCTACGGCAAGGATCTGGACGCCCCCATGGACTTCGCGGACCTCCTGAAGGCGGCCTCCGAGATTGAGGGGGACTTCCTGCTGCGCTTTATGACCAGCCATCCCAAGGACGCCTCCCAGAAGCTCTTTGACACCATGGCGTCCTCCCCCAAGATCGCCCCCTGCTTCCACCTGCCCTTCCAGGCGGGCAGCGACCGGGTGCTCAAGGCCATGAACCGGGTGTATGACCGCTCGGGCTACCTGGACAAGGTGCGCCGTTTGCGTGAGGCCATCCCCGATGTGGTCATCACCTCCGACGTCATTGTGGGATTTCCCGGGGAAACCGCCCAGGAGTTCGAGCAGACCATGACCCTGCTGGACGAGGTGCGGTTTGACGCCCTCTTTACCTTTATCTATTCCCCCCGGGTGGGCACCCCCGCCGCCAAAATGGAGGACCCCGTCTCCAAGGAGGAGAAGGCGGCCTGGTTCCAGCGGCTGGTGGAGCGGCAGGACCAGATTTCCGAGGAAAAGCACGCGGCCTATATCGGCAAGACGGTGCGCTGCCTGGTGGACGGCACCGACGACAAGGGCCTCACCGCCCGCACCCCCGGCAACCGGCTGGTGCGCCTCACCGGGGACGAGTCCCTCATCGGCCAGTTTGTGGACGTGAAGATCACCGGGGCCAATAAGTGGTCTTTGATGGGGGAGAAGGCGGAGTAAAATACGGATTGCCACGCCAGTGTGCGCACTGGCTCGCAATGACAGGCAGGAGGACGGAGCCATGTATTACGTCTATATCCTGGCAAACGCCACCAATGTAGCCATTTACACCGGGGTAACCCGGGACCTGGTCCGCCGGGTCGCCCAGCACCGCGCCCATGCCGATCCCGCCAGCTATACCGCCCGTTATGATATTACAAAATTGGTCTATTTTGAGGCCACCCCATCCATCCAATCAGCCATTGCCCGAGAAAAGCAGAGCAAATCCTGGTCCAGGAAACGAAAAAACGCCCTGGTCAACCGCCGGAATCCCGGATGGACTGATCTGTACCCCACACTATAGGGCCGTCATTGCGAGCCAGTGCGCACACTGGCGCGGCAATCCGTCCCTTTCCATTTCAATTATCATTTAGAAAAGGAGCGCCCGCCATGCCGTCCGAGCTGACCCCCATGATGCGCCAATATCTGAAAATGAAAGAGCTTCACCCGGACTGCATCCTCTTTTTCCGGCTGGGTGACTTCTATGAGATGTTCCAGGAGGACGCCAAGCTGGCCTCCAAGGAGCTGGATCTCACCCTCACCACCCGGGACCGGGGCAAGCCGGAGGATCAGCGCACCCCCATGTGCGGCGTGCCCTACCACAGTGCCGACGCCTATATCGCCCGGCTCATCGCCAAGGGCTACAAGGTGGCCATCTGCGAGCAGATGGAGGACCCCGCCCAAGCCCGCGGGCTGGTGGATCGGGACATCATCCGCATCGTCACCCCCGGCACCGTCATCGCCTCCTCCATGCTGGAGGAGGGCCGCAACAACTTCATCTGCGCCATTTATCAGGACTCCGCCGGGGCGGGGCTGTGCTTCTGCGACATCTCCACCGGCGAGATCTCCGTTACCTCCTTTACCGGCCCCGACGCCCAGGAGCACCTGTGCAACGAGCTGGGCCGCTTCTCTCCCCGGGAGGCCATGCTGTCCGACGGGGCCTACAGCGACGCCGCCCTGCTGGACTTCCTCACGGGCAAGCTGGACTGCCGGTGCGAGAACGGCGGGGAGGCCCGCTTCCGTCCCGATTCCGCCCGCTCCCTGGTGGAACAGCAGTTCACCAGCGGCCTGGATCATCTGCCGGAGGGGGACGACCACGCCCTCCAGGCGGTGGGAGGCCTGCTGAGTTACCTGTACGAGACCCAGAAAACCGACCTTTCCCACATCACCAGCCTGAGCTGGTACACCTCCGGCCAGTTCATGGAGCTGGACCTCACCGCCCGGCGCAACCTGGAGCTCACCGAGACCCTCCGCTCCAAGGAGAAGAAGGGGAGCCTTTTGTGGGTGCTGGACAAGACCCGCACCGCCATGGGCCACCGGCTTATCCGCACCTGGATGGAGCGGCCCCTGCTGTCCCCCGGCGCCATCAGCCGCCGGCTGGGCGCGGTGGAGGAGCTGGTGGGCGATCCCATCGGCCGGGACGAGCTGAAAAACACCCTGCGGGAGGTCACCGACCTGGAGCGGCTCATTGGCCGTATCGTGTACGGCACCGCGGGAGGAAGGGACCTGATGGCTCTGGCCACCGGCCTGGGCAAGCTGCCCCGGCTGCGGGAGCTGCTCTCCCCCTACTCCGGCGCCCTGCTCACCGCCCTGTCCGCCGGCCTGGACGACCTGCCCGACCTGCGGGAGCTGATCTGCTCCGCCATTGTGGACGAGCCCCCCTTCTCCGTCCGGGAGGGCGGCTTCATCCGGGAGGGCTACGACCCCGAGGTGGACCGGCTGCGGGACATCCTCACCAACGGCAAGGACCTGGTGGCCGCTGTGGAGGCCCGGGAGAAGGAAAAGACCGGCATCAAGAGCCTGAAAGTTGGCTTCAACAAGGTATTCGGTTACTACATCGAGGTATCCAAGTCCTACTACGACCAGGTGCCGGAGGACTACATCCGCAAGCAGACCCTGGTGAACTGCGAGCGGTTCATCACCCAGGAGCTGAAGGACCTGGAGCATGAGATCCTGTCCGCCCAGGACCGGGTCACCGCCCTGGAGTATCAGCTCTTCTGCGACCTGCGGCGGCAGTCCGCCGCCCGGGTGGGGGACATCCAGCGCTCCGCCGCCGCCGTGGCCCAGGTGGACGTGCTGGTCTCCTTCGCCGCCGTGGCCGCCGAGCAGGGCTACTGCCGCCCGGAGGTGGATCTGTCCGACACCATCGAGATTTCCGAGGGCCGCCACCCGGTGGTGGAAAAGATGCTGAAAAATGCCCTCTTTGTCCCCAACGACACCCGGATGGACGGGCGGGACAACACGGTGGCCATCATCACCGGCCCCAACATGGCGGGCAAGTCCACCTATATGCGCCAGGTGGCCCTCATCGTCCTCATGGCCCAGATGGGCTCCTTTGTCCCCGCCAAGTCGGCCCGCATCGGCATCGTGGACCGGGTGTTCACCCGCATCGGGGCCAGCGACGATCTGAGTGCCGGCCAGTCCACCTTCATGGTGGAGATGACCGAGGTGGCGGAGCTGCTGAAAAACGCCACCAGCAAGAGCCTGCTGATCCTGGACGAGATCGGCCGGGGCACCTCTACCTACGACGGTATGTCCATCGCCCGTGCGGTGCTGGAGTACTGCGCCGACAAGAAAAAGCTGGGGGCCAAGACCCTCTTTGCCACCCACTACCATGAGATCACCGCCCTGGAGGGGGTCATCCCCGGAGTGAAGAACTACAACATCGCCGCCAAGAAGAAGGGGGACGACATCCTCTTCCTGCGGAAGATCGTCCCCGGCGGGGCCGACCAGAGCTACGGCATCGAGGTGGCCAAGCTGGCCGGGGTGCCCGACAAGGTCATTACCCGGGCCCGCCACATTCTGAAGGAGCTGGAGGCCGGCGGGGTCCAGACTCCCCAGGCCCCGGCGGCTCAGGCCACCGACCAGATGTCCCTGCTGGACATGGGAGGCGGAGAGGTGGTCCGGCGGCTCCAGGGGGTGGATCTCAACACCCTCACCCCCATCGAGGCCATGAACCTGCTCTTTGAATTGAAGCAGCTGGTATAAAACCAACCACAAAAAAGGAGGAACACACCATGCTCACCGGACGGCGCCGCCCCTGGCGGCCCCAGATCACCCGGGCCGAATGTTACCGGGGCTGGGTCTTTTTCGCCCTGTATGTGTTTCTCTTCCCCTGGCTCATGGGCTGGGTCCAGCGCTCCTATCAGGGGGAGTTTCCGGTGGCCGAGGCCAACGTGGTGTACTACCTCATCATTGCTTCTCTCACCTTTCTGGTGTTCTGGTCCTTCCTGAGAACCGGCTTCCGGCTGCTGCTGGACTGGCTGCCGGAGAACCTGTTCGCCTTTGTCACCGGCCTGGTGGGAGCCGAGGTGCTCTCCTTCCTGGTGGGCCTCATCCCCCTGCCGGTGCAGAACCCCAACCTGATCAGCTACCCCGAGCAATACTACTTCGCCCCCGCCGCCACCGTCTTTATTCTGGTGGTACTCATGCCCCTGGTGGAGGAGCCCCTGTTCCGTGGTCTGCTCTTCGGCTCGGTCCGCAATTACAGCCGGCCCCTGGGCTATGTGCTGTCGGTGATCCTCTACTCCTTCTACTGCGCCGTCCAGTTTGTGTATGCCTTTGGGACCCTGGACCTGCGGTACCTGCTGCTGATGATCCAGTATGCCCCCATGGCCCTGGCGCTGGCCTGGTGCTACGACCGGGGCGGCTCCATCTGGAGCGCCGTCGCCCTGCATATGACCCTCAACGGGTTTACGTTGCTGGGGGCGCTGCACTGATCCCGCGGAGTGCCGGGTGCGCCGCCCCTGCATTCATCCATTCCTCCGTTTAGAAAGCAGGTATTTCTATGCCTCACATCCAACAACTTGACTCCCATGTGGCCGACCTGATCGCCGCCGGCGAGGTGGTGGAGCGGCCCGCCTCCGTGGTGAAGGAGCTGATGGAAAACGCCATCGACGCCGGAGCGGACAAGCTGACGGTGGAGATCCAGCACGGGGGCATGACCCTGATCCGGGTCACCGACAATGGCTGCGGCATTGCCGCCGACGAGGCCCCCACCGCCTTTCTCCGTCACGCCACCAGCAAGCTGCGTACCGAGTACGACCTGGAGGCCATCGGCACCCTGGGCTTCCGGGGCGAAGCTCTGGCCGCCATCTCCGCCGTGTCCCGGATGGAGCTGCTCACCCGCACCGCCGACGCCCCCCTGGGCACCGCCCTCTCTCTGGAGGCGGGGGTGGTGGTGAGTCAGGAGGAGGCGGGCTGTCCCCAGGGCACCACCATGGTGGTGAAGGATCTGTTCTACAACACCCCCGCCCGGCTCAAGTTTATGAAGAAGGACTCCGCCGAGAGCGCCGCCTGCTTCGCCATGATCCAGCGGCTGGCCCTGTCCCACCCGGAGGTGAGCATCAAGTTCCTCCGGGACGGCAAGCAGGACCTGCTCACCCCCGGCGACGGCAAGCTCCAGTCTGCCCTGTACGCGGTGCTGGGGAGGGACCTGGCACTTGGCTTCACCCCGGTGAAGGGCTCCGGGGAGGATATGAGCGTCACCGGCTTTGTGTCCCTGCCCACCTGTTGCCGGGGCACCCGGGGCTATCAGCACTTCTTCGTCAACGGCCGGTATGTAAAGAGCCGCACCATGATGGCCGCCCTGGAGGAGGCCTACGCCAACCAGAAGATGGTGGGCAAGTTCCCCGGCTGCGTGCTCCACCTGACCACCAGGCTCAACGCTGTGGACGTGAACGTCCACCCTACCAAGCAGGAGGTCAAGTTCGGCAGCGATAAAAAGGTATTTGACGCGGTGTATTACGCCGTAAAGTCCACCCTGGAGGCTGACCGGTCCCGGCCCTCCGCCCTGGCGGACAGCCCCCGGCTGGCCCCCAAGGCAACTCAGGACACGGTGACCCCTCACCAGACCACCTTCCGCACCATGACGGCGGAGCAGTTTTGCAAGACGGCGGACAAACCCGCTCCGTCTCTGCCTCTCCACGATATTGCCGCCCGGCCTGCCCAAACCGCTCAACCTGTGCGGGCGGCCACAAGGGTGGCCCCTACAACTCCGCCCCAGCCTGTGCGGCCCGAGCCCAAACCGGCTCCGGCTCCCACCCCATCGTCTGTAAGGACTGCTGTCCCAGATATCCCGGTCAAAACCACCCCGCCTGTGGAGGTTGCTCCCGAGACCCCGCGGGCGACCACAAGGGTCGCCCCTACGGTGGTCGAAAAGGAACCCGTTCCCACCATCCCCCCTGTGGAACCCCAGACTCCCATCCAGCCCGAGCCAGAAGAAACACCCTGGCGTATGGCGGGTGAGGTCTTAAACACCTACATCATCGTGGAGCAGGGGGACAAGGTGCTCCTCATCGACAAGCACGCCGCCCATGAGCGGATGAACTTTGACCGCCTGAAGGCGGCGGGATACACCCCCATGGTCCAGACCCTCCTGACCCCGGTGGTCTTTACCCCTCCGGCGGAGGAGGGAGCCGCCCTGCTCTCCCAGCTGCCCCTGCTGGAGCGCTTCGGCTTTGAGGCGGAGGACTTCGGCGGCGGGGCTATCATCGTCCGCACCGCCCCCGACGACGTGGACGCCGCCGCCATTCCCGACGTGCTGCTGGAGCTGGCAGGCAGGCTCATTACCTGCGGCACAGCCGACCCGGACAGCGCCCGGGACGCCCTCCTCCACACCATGGCCTGCAAGGCGGCCATCAAGGGGGGCCAGAAAAACGGGGAGGCCGAGCTGCTCAAGGTAGCTAAAGCTGTCATGGCGGGGGAAGTGAAATATTGTCCCCATGGCCGCCCGGTGGCCATTGAGCTGACCCGCAGCCAGATCGAAAAGCGGTTCGGACGGGCATAACTCCCCGGGAAATGTGGTCCCTTCCCCAGAATCCGACAAAACCTTTCCAGTAATTGGTATATATTGGATGCATCTCAGAGAAAAAGGAGTGCATCCATATGCAAAAGACACCCAACCTGCAAGACCTGTTCCTGCTCCGCGCCCGGCGGACCCGGGCCAACGTCACCACCTTTTTGATGAACGGCTATCAGCTGAAAGGCCAGATCGTGGGCTATGACGCCTTTGTGGTGGTACTTATGACGGGGGACAAGCAGCAGGTGATCTACAAGCACGCCATCTCCACCATCGTGCCCGAGCGGGCCATCTCTCTGGAGCGGGAGGAGCGCGGCGACTGACCAAAGGAGCGCCTATGAAGCAAGGTTCTTTGAATTCCCGCATCGTGATGCTGCTCGTACTGGCGGGGGTACTCATTTCCATCGGAGTCTCCGCCTTCAGCAGCCTGCGGGAGCTCTATCCCACGGTGCTGGCCTATACCTACACCGTCAGCGACAGCGTGGAGGCCACCGGCTTTCTGGTCCGGGAGGAGAGTGTCCTCACCGGCCAGGGCGGCACGGTGGAGGTCCTCCCCGAGGAGGGGGAGAAGGTAAGCCGGGGTGAGACCGTGGCCCTGCTCTACCAGAGCGACGCCGGACTCACCCAGCGGGAGACCCTCCAGCAGCTGCTGCTGGAGCAGGAGCAGCTGGAATATGCCCTGGCCCAGACCGGCGGCAGCGGCGACTCCGCCCAGCTCAGCGACCGGGTGGCCGACGCCATTGCCAATCTCCGGGGGGCTTCCGCCTCCGGCGACCTCACCGGTCTGGAGAGCCAGACCATGGAGCTGAAGAGCCTGATTTATAAGCGCAGCTATACCTTTGACGCGGAGGGGGAGGACTCCACCGCCGCTCTCCAGGCCTCGTTGGACGACGTGAAGGCCCAGATCCAGTCTTTGACCGCCCAGGCCTCCCAGAGCACCAGCCGGGTCACCGCCGCCCAGTCGGGCATTTTCTCCGGTCTGGTGGACGGATACGAGAGCCTCATCACCCCCGCTATGATGGAAACCCTTACCCCGGCCCAGCTGAAGGACCTGTCCAACCAGAAGCCGGCGGAGGATACCTCCGCCATTGGCAAGCTCATCACCAATTCCACCTGGTACTTTGCCTGCACCCTGCCGGAGGCGGACGCCGAGCGGCTGGTGGAAGGGCGGAGCATCACCGTCCGCTTTTCCCGGGACTGGTCCGGCGAGGTGGACATGAAGGTGGAGCGGCTGGGGGACCCGGTGGACGGGCAGGTGGTGGTGGTACTGTCCACCGACAAGTTCCTGTCCGACACCACCCTGCTGCGGCGGCAGACGGTGGAGCTGGTCTTTGAGACCACCTCCGGCATCCGCCTGCCCAAGGAGGCCCTGCGGGTGGAGCAGCAGACCGTCACCGACAGCGAGACCGGCGAGGAGTCCCAGGTATCGGTCACCGGCGTGTATGCCCTGGTGGGCCAGTGTGCCGAGTTCAAGCCGGTATCCATCCTGGCCGAGGAGGACAACTACATCCTGGTCACCGCTGCCGATACCTCCACCACCACCGCGGCCAAAAAGGCCCTGCGGGCGGGAGACCAGATCATCATCTCCTCCGGCGAGCTCTATGACGGCAAGGTCATCGATTAGTTTGGACGATCCCTCTGCGCCCCAGACGCGCAGGCGGTTTTGCCTTATTTATGTGTGTATTTTTTGGAGGTGCCTATTATGTCCCTGGAAGAGAAAGTAGCGCAGGTCAAGGCCAACATCGCCGCCGCGGCCCGGGAAGTGGGCCGTGACCCGTCCGAGATCACCCTGGTGGCCGCCACCAAGGTCCAGACCTCGGATACCATCCGGCAGGCCATTGCCGCCGGTATCACCATCTGCGGAGAGAACCGGGTGCAGGAGATGACCGCCCACCTGGACGACGACGCCTATGCCGGGGCCGCCCTCCATTTCATTGGCCATCTGCAGACCAACAAGGTCAAGCAGGTGGTGGGCCGGGTGGATCTCATCGAGTCGGTGGGCTCGGAGCATCTGCTGGACGCCATCGAGGCCCAGGCCGCCAAGCTGGACCTGGTCCAGGACATTCTGCTGGAGATCAACATCGGCGGGGAGGAGTCCAAAAGCGGCATTTCTCCCGACGAGCTGCCCGCCCTGGCCCAAAAAGCCGCCGCCTGTCCCCATGTGAATCTGCGGGGGCTGATGGCCATCCCTCCGGTGGCCGAGGGACCCGATGGAAACCGGCCCTTTTTTGCGAAAATGCGTCAGCTTTTTGTTGACATAAGAGACAAGATGTCGGATAATGGAACCACAATCGACTGTCTTTCTATGGGAATGAGCGGCGATTATGAGGACGCCGTCCGCGAGGGCGCCACCCTGGTGCGCGTAGGCACCGCCCTGTTCGGCCCCCGCCCTCCCATGCATAAAGCTTGATATGATTCAGGAGGTAACCGAATATGGGATTGTTTGATGAACTGCGGCGGCTGGCCCGCCCCTATGAGGACGAGCCGGAGGACGACTACGAGGACGACTTCGAGCCTGTCTCCCGCAGTGAGCGGATGGACCGCACCGGCGGCGACCGGCTGGAGCGCAAGAGCGCCAAGAGCCAGGCCGCTCAGGAGTCCACCGGCAGCCTCTATTCTCCGGATAACGAGCGCCGCAGCAACAAGGTGGTCAACATCCACACCACCACTCAGCTGCAGGTGGTGCTGGTAAAGCCCGAGCGCTTCGAGAACGCCAGCGAGATCGCCGACCATCTGCGCGAGAAGCGCACCGTGGTCCTCAACCTGGAGTCCACCAACAAGGACATTGCCCGCCGCCTGCTGGACTTCCTGTCCGGCGTGGCCTACGCCAACGAGGGCAAGATCAAGAAGGTGGCCATCTCCACCTATATCATCACGCCCTACAACGTGGACATTCTGGGCGATCTTATTGATGAGCTGGAGAACAACGGGCTGTATTTCTAAAAGCAGTCTTAGGAGAACAACGTCCACGTTGTCCCGCCGGGAGTCCGGCGTCCCAAGCGTTTTTGCACAGCAAAAACCTTGATGCCGGGCGAATTCATTTCGCCCGGGCAGATCCAAAATCGGGGTCCCCGCACGATGCGCAGCATCGGGTGGGAACAAGACACAAAAAATCAGGGGGAATCAGCCTATGCTTACGCCGCAGGAAGTTTCGGAACACGCCTTTACCAAGGCGTTTAACGGATATAATATGTCGATGGTGGACGAATTTCTGGATATCCTGACGGCGGATTACACCACCCTCTACAAGGAAAACGCCACCCTGAAGGCCAAGATGAAGGTGCTGGTGGAGAAGGTGGAGGAGTACCGCTCCACCGAGGACGCCATGCGCAAGGCCCTGATGACCGCCCAGAAGATGGCGGACGACCTGGTGGCTGAGGCCGAGAGCAAGCGCAACCAGCTGATGCAGAACGCCGAGGCCGATGCCAAGGCCCGTATGGCCGAGCTGCAGCAGGCCATTCGGGACGAGCAGATGCGTCTGGCCGCCGCCCAGCAGTCCACCGCCGCCTATGTGGGCAAGCTGAAGGAGCTCCATCAGCACGAGATGGATTTCCTCAGCGGCCTGTCCAAGCTGACCGCCGCCTCCCCTGTGTCCGTGGACCCGGTGGGGGATACCGCCCGGGACATCGAGGAAAACGTGGAGCGGATCATCCAGCAGGAGCAGGAGGACACCACCGACCTGTCCGCTCCCAAGGCCTCCGAGGGCGCCAAGGAGAGCAGCCTGTACGATGAGCTGATGGAGCTCAGCGGCCGGAAGGCCCCCGCCGCCCATCCGGTGGAGGAGGACGAGGATGACGTGGTGGAGGAGCCCACCCGCCGCATCGACTTTGACAACCTGCAGTTCGGCAAGGACTACGAGATCCGCTGAACCGCTAACAAACCATGACGGAAGGCGCCGCGGTTTTCCACGGCGCCTCCTTTTTATCTGGAGGCATGACCATGCACTATCTGCACACCACCCTTTACGTCACCGATCTGGAGGCTTCCGTCTCCTTTCTGGAGAATTGGACCGGGCTGAAGGTCCTCCGCCGGTTCTCCATGGGCGACGCCCACTTTGCCTTCCTCTCCGGTGGGGAGGGGGAGACCGCTGTGGAGCTGATCCAGGGCGCCGGCCACTCTGACGTCCGCTATGCCGGTCTGTCCCTGGGCTTTGCCGTGGCCGACCTGGACGGGGAGCGGGCCCGGGCGGAGGCCGCCGGGCTGAACCCCACCCCCATCCGTGAGCCCCATCCGGGGGTCCGCTTCTGTTTTCTCACCGGTCCGGACGGACTTACCGTTCAGCTGATGCAAAAGGGGTAAAACCCCTTGACAGAAGCCTTGCAAACAGGTAAGATACTGGGAGACGCCAAAAAAGGGCGTCTCCCAGTGATTTTCATCTGTAAAATGCTGTGACGAGGACGAGTACCGCCCCCAACCCTGCGCAGAGAGCCGCCGTTTTGGTGCAAGGCGGACAGGACGGGCCGGGAAAATCACCTCTGAGCATGGCCGCCGAACGGAGTAAGCGGCCCCGGCTGGCCCCGTTACAGGCTGTCGAGCGGTTCCGGTATGCCCGGAACAACGAGAGTGGTACCGCAGAGGTGTGCGCCTTTGTCTCTTGAGAGACGAAGGCGCTTTTTGTTTGCCTCCAACCCCGTTTTTTATTTATTTTCAATATAAAAAGGAGAACCATCATGGACTACAACCAGACTGTCCACCTGCCCCAGACCGACTTCCCCATGCGGGCAGGCCTGCCCAAGCGCGAGCCCGATATGCTCCAGGAGATGTACGACCACGACCTGTACAACAAAATGGTGGGGCGCAACGAGGGCAAGCCCACCTTCGTCCTCCACGACGGCCCGCCCTACGCCAACGGCAACATCCACATCGGCACCGCCCTGAACAAGATCCTCAAGGACATCATCGTCAAGCACAAGAACATGACCGGCTTCTGCGCCCCCTATGTGCCCGGCTGGGACACCCACGGCCTGCCCATCGAGTCCGCCGTCCTCAAGGACAAGAAGGTCAAGCGGGACGAGATGACCACCGCCCAGTTCCGCACCAAGTGCCGGGAGTACGCCGAGAGCTACATTGCCAAGATGACCGAGCAGTTTAAGCGCCTGGGCGTGCTGGGCGAGTGGGACAACCCCTATATCACCCTGCTGCCCGAGTTTGAGGCCAAGCAGATCGAGGTCTTTGGCAAGATGGCCGAGAAGGGCCTCATCTACAAGGGCATGAAGCCGGTGTACTGGTGCCCCGCCGACCAGACCGCTCTGGCCGAGGCCGAGATCGAGTACGCCGACGACCCCTGTACCACCATCTTCGTGAAATTCCCCGTCCGGGACGACAAGGGCAAGCTGGGCCAGTACACCGACCTCAGCCGCACCTACTTCGTGATCTGGACCACCACCCCCTGGACCATCCCCGGCAACTTTGCCATCTGCCTCAACGCCGACTTCGACTACGTGCTGCTCCAGGTGCCCTCCGGCGACGTGTATATCCTGGCCAAGGACCTGGCCGAGAGCGTGTGCAAGGCCGCCCACATCGACTATGAGGCCTGCAAGGTGCTGGCCGAGCTGAAGGGCAGCGAGTTTGAGCTGATGACCGCCACTCACCCCCTCTTCGACCGTGAGTCCGTCATCCTCAACGGCGACCATGTCACCCTGGACGCCGGCTCCGGCTGCGTCCACACCGCCCCCGGCTTCGGCGCCGAGGACTTCCAGATCTGCCAGCAGTACGACAAGGCCGGCCTGACCAACATCGGTGTGCCCGTGCCCGTCAACGCCAAGGGCGTCATGACCGACGAGCGCTACAACGGCCAGTTCTACGCCAAGGGCAACGGCCTGGTGGTGGAGGACCTGGAGAAGGAAGGCTTCCTGGTGGCCAAGGAGTCCATCACCCACTCCTACCCCCACTGCTGGCGCTGCAAGAACCCCATCATCTACCGCGCCACCGAGCAGTGGTTCTGCTCTGTGGACGCCATCAAGGACACCGCCGTCAAGGCCTGCGATGACATCCAGTGGCACCCCGGCTGGGGCAAGGAGCGCATGATCTCCATGATCTCCGAGCGCAACGACTGGTGCATCTCCCGTCAGCGCGTGTGGGGCGTGCCCATTCCCATCTTCTACTGCGACGACTGCGGCGCCGACATCGTCACCCCCGAGACCATCGCCCATGTGGCCGCCCTCTTCCGGGAGCACGGCTCCAACGTGTGGTTTGACCGTGAGCCCAAGGACCTGCTGCCCGAGGGCTTCGTGTGCCCCAAGTGCGGCAAGGCCCACTTCTCCAAGGAGACCGACATCATGGACGTGTGGTTCGACTCCGGCTCCACCTGGGCTGCCGTGGCTGCCGAGCGTCCCTACCTGAAGTACCCCGCCGACCTGTACCTGGAGGGCGGCGACCAGTACCGCGGCTGGTTCCAGTCCTCCATGCTCACCTCCATCGCCGTCAACGGCGTGGCCCCCTATCACCAGATCGCCACCCACGGCTGGACCGTGGACGGCGAGGGCAAGGCCATGCACAAGTCTCTGGGCAACGCCGTGGCCCCCGATGAAGTCATCAAGGAGTACGGCGCCGATATGCTCCGCCTGTGGGTGGCCTCCGCCGACTACACCCAGGATATGCGCATCTCCAAGGAGATCATGAAGCAGCTCTCCCAGGCCTACCTGAAGATCCGCAACACCGCCCGCTATATGCTGGGCAACCTGTGCGATTTCGATCCCGATGCCAACCTGGTGCCGGTGGAGCAGCTGATGGATCTGGACCGCTACGCCCTCCACTGCCTCAACGAGCTGGTGAAGAACGTCCGGGCCGCCTACGACCGCTACGAGTTCCACGGTGTGTACCGCGCCATCTACAACTTCTGCGTGGTGGATATGTCCAACTTCTATCTGGACATCATCAAGGACCGCCTGTACTGCGGCAGCGAGGAAGAGCGCCGCTCCGCCCAGACCGCCCTCTACTATATCCTGGACGGCATGACCCGCTTGGTGGCCCCCATCCTGGCCTTCACCTCCGACGAGATCTGGCACGCCATGAAGCACGCCGCCGGTGTGGACGCCGAGAGCGTGCTGCTCAACGATATGCCCGAGGACAACGCTGCCTTCGCCCTGAGCGAGGCCGCCAAGGACCGCTGGGCCAAGCTGGTGGCTCTCCGTGACGCCGTCAACAAGGCCCTGGAGAACGCCCGCAACGCCGGCGTGTTCAAGAAGGCCCAGGACACCGAGGTGACTGTCTCCGTGTCCGCAGAGGACGCCGACTTCCTGAAGGACGTGGACCTGGCCTCCCTGTGCATCGTGTCCAAGGTCACCGTCACCACCGACAGCGTGGAGGGGGAGAAGAACGAGGAGTGCCTCATCCCCTGCACCATCGCCGTCAAGCTGTCCGAGGCCCCCAAGTGCCCCCGCTGCTGGAACCACAACGACGCCATCGGCACCGACGGCCATCACGCCGAACTGTGCCCCCGCTGCGCCGCTGTGATTGGAGAATAAGACCGGGCACAGTTCGGCCCCCCGCGAAGCGGGGCGCGCGCCGGCGCGTCCAAGCGTTTTGGGCCGCCGGCCCAAAACCTTGATGCCGGGGCAATTCACTTGCCCCGAGCAGATGAAAATATCGGGGCCCCCGCCGGGCTGTGGCCCGGTGGGGCGCTGTGCCCCCGCTGCGCCGCTGTTGTGGGCGAGTAAGCCATATTGTGAAAAAGGGCCTGTTGCAAAATAGCTGTTTTGCACAAACCTGTCATTGCGAGCCAGTGCGCACACTGGCGTGGCAATCCGTTTCCCCGGCAAAAGGGACGGATTCCCACGAAAAACGGCCGCCCGGTGGGCGGCCGTTTTTCTCGGAATGACGGGTCTTTGTACGAGCTGCACATTTTGCAACAGGCCCTTTTTTGCGGGCGGCCATAAAGGCCGCCCGCCGTCCCGGCCGATGGGCCCGTTTTCCGCCTCATAGGCCCGGATGTGGACCCGAAGGAGCTGGCGGACGTAGCCCGACAGGCTGCGGCAGGACTGCCGGGCCAACCAGACCGCTTTTTCTTTGGTCTCCGGGGTGACCTGGATGGAAATGGTGCGTGCTTTCTTTTTGTCCTCCATAGAAATGCCCCCTTTCGCTCATAATATCATTCTTAATCACTCTAGTCAACTCTATATAAATCTTTGTGAAATATCACTCTTATTGATATTATAAAGATACAAATAGATACAACGAGGAGGGAATGAGTATGGGCGTTCAGGAAGCCCCCTATTCTCTGCGGCTGGAGCATGAGGTCATGCAGAAGATCCGCGTTCTGGCCGCCAAGGAGCGGCGCTCCATCAATATGCAGCTGTGCATCGCCGTGGAGTCCTATCTGAACCAGTACGAGCAGGAACACGGGGAGATCCCCGTTCCCGCCGAGGATTGACCCCTCGGGGCCGTCCGTGTTACAATGGAAGGAACTTTCCGTCAAAGGAGCCTGAAACTATGCTCTATGCCATTCTGGCCGCCGCCCTGGTAGGCCTGGATCAGCTGGTGAAATTCCTGGTCCGGGCCTACATCCCCATGGGGGAGGGGGTCCCCTTTCTGCCCCACATCCTCCAGCTGACCTACTACCAGAACACCGGCGCGGCCTTTTCCATCTTTGAGGAACATACCTGGATTCTCACCCTGATCTCGGCGGCTGCCTCCATCCTTATCATCGTGCTGATGGTCAGAAAGACCTTCAACCACCCCTTCGGCATGGTCTCCCTGGCCCTGGTGCTGGCGGGTGCGGTGGGCAACCTCATTGACCGGCTCTTCCTGGGCTATGTCACCGATATGTTCCAGACCCTGTTTATGAACTTCCCCATCTTCAACGTGGCGGATATCTGCATTGTGTGCGGCGGCATTGCCTTCTGCGTCTACTTCCTGCTGTTCTGCAAAGAGGAGGACAAGGCATGACCCCCCTGCATCTGACCGCCGACCGGGCGGGGGAGCGGGCCGACCAGTTCCTGGCCCGGCTGCTGCCCGAGCTGACCCGCTCGGCGGCCCAGCGGCTGCTGGAGGAGGGGGCCGTCACCCTGAACGGCCTGCCGGTGAAGAAGAACTACAAGACCAGCCTGGGGGATGAATTGGTGCTGGCCCTGCCTGACCCCGCCCCCATCGATGTGGTGCCCCAGGACATCCCCTTAGACGTGATCTACGAGGACGACGACGTCATCGCCGTCAACAAGCCGGTGGGCCTGGTAGTTCACCCCGCCGCCGGGCATCCTGACGGCACCTTGGTCAACGCATTGTTATATCACTGCGGTAATTCACTCTCCGGAATCAACGGAGAGCTGCGCCCCGGCATTGTCCACCGCATTGACCGGGACACCTCGGGGCTCATCATTGCCGCCAAGAACGACTTTGCCCACCTGTCTCTGGCGGAGCAGCTCCAGGACCACTCCCTGTACCGGGAATATGAGGCGGTGTGCGTGGGCAATTTAAAGGACGAGTCGGGCACCGTGGACGCCCCCATCTTCCGCCACCCCACCGACCGGAAGAAGATGGCGGTGAACAAGCTCCAGGGCCGGCGGGCGGTGACCCACTGGTCGGTGCTGGAGCATTTAAACGGCTATACCCACATCCAGTGCCGCCTGGAGACCGGGCGCACCCACCAGATCCGGGTCCACATGGCCTACATGGGCCACCCCCTGCTGGGGGACGTGGTATACGGGTCCAAAAAGCCCTGGCCGGGGCTGGCGGGGCAGTGCCTCCACGCCCGGCGGCTGTCCTTCATCCACCCCCGCACCGGGGAACGGGTCACCCTGGAGTGCCCGCTGCCCCACTGGTTTGAGGCGGTGTTGACAAAGCTGCGCGCTATGGTATAAACTTTATAATATCAGTTTAATTCAGAAGGGAGGCGGCTGCCATCGGAAAGTTTGACGGTGTTCTGCTGGTCAGCGATTTTGACGATACCCTCTATGGTGAGAATATGCAGGTGGCCCCCGCCAACCTGACCGCCCTGGACTACTTCACCCGGGAGGGGGGCATCTTTACGGTGGCCACCGGACGGGCTCACCCCACCTTTGCGCCCCACGCCCGCTGCGCCCCCATCAACGCGCCGGTGGTGCTGTCCAACGGCTCGGCTCTGTACGATTTCCATGAGGACCGGATGGTATACGAGACCTTCCTGCCCCAGCGGGTGCGGGAGGACTTGCAGCAGGTGGCCCGGGACATTCCGGAGATCGGCTTTGAGGCCTACAATCACGACGATATCTACGTCTATCAGCCCAACGAGGTCACCCACCGGCATCTGACCCGGGCGGGGGCCACTGCGTCGGAGGTGCCCATTGCCCAGATGCCTTTGCCCTGGAGCAAGGTCATTTTGCAGCAGCGCAACGAGATCCTGCTGGAGACCCAGCGGTATATGCTGGATCGGTGGGCGGAGCACTACGAGGTCATCTTCTCCAACGCCGTGCTGCTGGAGCTCACCCGGAAGGGGAGCAACAAGGGCGGCATGGTGGCCTATCTGGCCCGCTATCTGGGTATCGATCCCAAAAAGATCTACTGTGTAGGGGACAACCAGAACGACATCCCCATGCTGGCCATCTCGGCCATCCCCTTCGCCCCCTCCAACTGCGCCCAGGAGGTCAAGGACTGGGGCGCCCGCATCCTGTGTTCCTGCGAGGAGGGCTGCGTGGCCCAGATCGTGGAGATTCTGGACTCCATTTATTAAAACGCAAAAAAAGGGGCCTGTTGCAAAATAGCTGTTTTGCACAAACCTGTCATTGCGAGCCAGTGCGCACACTGGCGTGGCAATCCGTTTCCCCGGCAAAAGGGACGGATTCCCACGAAAAACGGCCGCCCGGTGGGCGGCCGTTTTTCTCGGAATGACGGGTCTTTGTACGAGCTGCACATTTTGCAACAGCCCCCTTTTTGTTTACACATAGCCCAGCAGGCCCCGGACGGAGACCTCGCCGGAGGAGAGAGCCTCCTCGCTGCCGTCGGCCCAGCGCACCACCAGGGCGAAGGTATCGTCCACCCCCACCGCCGTGCCGATGCGCTCCTCCTGCCCCCGCAGCACCTTGATCTGGCGGCCCACGGTGATGCAGTCCGCCCGGTACCGCTCCAGCCAGCTGTCCCATTGCCCGGGAAAGTCCCGGTCCAGCCTGTCCAGGGCGTCCAGCAGGGCGGCGGCCATCTCCGCCCGCCGTGGGGCCTTGCCCAGCGCCTGGGCCAGGGAGATGGCCACCGGGGCCACCTCGGGGCCAAAATCTTCTTCTGTCTGGGTCAGGTTCACCCCGATGCCCGCCACCACATAGCGCAGGGCGGCGGTCTCTCCCTCCAGCTCCAGCTCAGTGAGGATGCCGCACAGCTTGCGCCCATCCAAAATCACGTCGTTGGGCCACTTGATGCCGGGACGAATGCCACACACCTGCTCCACCGCGTCGCACACCGCCACCGCCGACCAGGCGGTGAGGGCGCTGACCTGCTCCAGGGGACAGTTTGGCCGCAGCAGGGCGGACAGGTACAGCCCCCCCGGCGGGGACACAAAGCTGCGGCCCCGGCGGCCCCGGCCTCCGGTCTGGGCGGCGGACACCACCACCAGCCCCTCGGGCACCTGATCCACCGCCCGGCGCTTCACCTCGTTGTTGGTGGAGTCCACCGTGTCCAGGCACACCAGGTTGGTGCCGATCTTCCGGCCCGGGTCCATCAGCTCGCCGGGGGAGAGGAGATCGGGGGACTCCTCCAAAGCGTAGCCCCGGCGGGGAGCGGAGGAGATCACATAGCCCTCCTGCCGCAGGCCCTCCATGGCCTTCCACACCGCCGCCCGGCTCACCCCCAGCTTCTGACTCATGGCCTCCCCCGACAGGGGAGCACCCCCCTGGGCCTTCAACAGGGCCAGTACCTCGTCCCGCAGCATGGTCATCCGTCCTCTCTGCTTTTTTCTATGGTATATTGTAGCCTGTCTCCGCTCTCTTTGTCAACCAATTTGATTTTATGGTTGACATTCTCTCTATTGTAAACTATAATCCAATTAGAGTTTACAATATACCCAGGAGGTACCACCATGAAAGTCAAGTCTCTGGTCCACGTCGCCGTAATGGCGGCCCTCATTACCCTGTGCGCCTGGATCACCATCCCCACGGTGGTGCCCTTTACCTTGCAGACCTTTGCCATTTTCCTGGCGGTGGGCATCCTGGGGGGCAAGCTGGGTTCCCTGTCCGTGCTGGTCTACCTGCTGCTGGGAGCGGTGGGCCTGCCGGTGTTCTCCGGCTTTTCCGGCGGCATCGGCCGGTTTGCCGGGGTCACCGGCGGCTATCTCATCGGCTTTCTCCTCATCCCCCTGGTGATGTGGGGGGCCCAGACCCTCTTTGGCAAGGGCCCGGTGGTCTTTGTGCTGTCCGCCGTTGTGGGGCTGGCGGTGTGCTACGCCTTCGGCACCGCCTGGTTCGTCCTGATGTACGCCGCCACCAGCGGCCCCATTGGGGTGGTATCCGCCCTGTGGAGCTGCGTCATCCCCTTCCTCATCCCCGATGCCCTCAAGCTGGCTCTGGCCCTGGTCCTCAGCCGCCGGCTGGCCCCTGTGATGGCAAAGGCCATGGCGTGACTCATATCCCATGCCCCTGTCCCATATAGTAGAGACAAGACTATGTGGGAAAGGGGCATTGTCATGCCGTATGAAAGTGAGCGGGGCCGGCCGGAGGTGGCCCACCATCTGATCCTGGAGGACCGGGAGCGCCTGTCGGTGTCCGGGGTGGAGGAGGTGGAGAGCTTTGACGAAAACACCATCGTCATGCACACCTCCCAGGGCACCCTGATTATCCGGGGAGAAAACCTGCACATTGAAAAGCTGAGTCTGGACGGCGGGGACCTGAAGGTGGAGGGGGACGTGGACTCCCTCACCTACGAGGACGGCCGGGGGGAGAAGTCCGGCGGCTTCTTTAGCCGCCTGTTCCGTTGAGATGGAGATCTGGGTATCGGAGCAGGCCCTTTTTCTGCTGGGAGCGGTGGGCCTGGGGGCGGCGGCAGGGCTGATCTACGACCTGCTGCGCATCCTGCGGGTACGCCTGCCCCTCCCTCTCATCGGGGGACTAATGGACCTGCTGTTCTGGCTGGTGGTGACGGCGGCCATCTTTGTCTACTCCACGGTGGCGGGCCGGGGACAGGTGCGGGGCTATCTGCTGGCCGGGATACTGGCCGGCGGCGGGCTCTACTTCTGGGCCCTGAGCCGGGGCTTTTTGTGGCTGGGCTACCGGCTGGCCGATCTTGTTGGGGTGGTGTGGCATATTGTTACACTACCCCTTGTGGTGATGGGGAGGCTCTGTAAAAAAATCGGAAAATCCGCAAAAAAAGCCTTCCATTATCGTCCGAAGTGGTATAAAATAAATACAATATCCGATGAAACGGAAGATACCCCCCGGTCAGACCGGGCCGCCGACGGGGAAGGAGTCACCCATGAAACTCAAGAAAGCATCCCTTCTGACCAAACTCGTCATCCTGGCGCTGCTCATCGGCACGGCCACCGGCCTGCTGACCATGCGCAGTCAGCTCCAGGCCGCTCAGGCCGATCTGGCCGCCGCCCAACAGCAGGTGGAGGAGCAGAAGCAAGTCAACGCCGACCTGGCCGACGCCGTGGAAAACAGCGGCGATCCGGACCGGCAGGCCGACCTGGCCCGTGAGAAACTGGGCCTGGTGGAACCGGGCGAATACGTCTTCCAGTTCACCGATTGAATTTTGAAAGAGAGGATTTTTCAGGCAAATGGAGTTTGGTGTTGGTACGATTGTGGAAGGAAAGGTCACAGGCATCACGAAGTTCGGCGCTTTCGTCTCGCTGCCCGAGGGCAAATCGGGGCTGGTGCATATCTCTGAGATTGCCTATTCCTATGTAAACGATGTAAAGGATCATCTGAAGGAAGGGCAGGAGGTCAAGGTCAAGGTCATCGGCATCGACGAGAACGGCCGTATCAACCTCTCCATTAAGAAGGCTATGGATCCGCCTCCCCGTCCCGCCGGTCACGGCGGTCAGGGCCGTCCCGGCGGACGCGACCGCGGCTTCAACGGCGGTTTCCGTGGCAAGCCCGCTCCCGCCGAGCCCACCACCTTTGAGGATCGGCTGAAGCAGTTTATGGCCTCCTCCGACAGCAAGCTGTCCGAGCTGCGCCAGGCGGAGCGCCGCAGCTCCCGCCGCGGCGGCCGGAAGTAATTCCATCCGTACATCACAAATCCCCGCGTCTCAAGACGCGGGGATTTTTCTTTGCCGGGGCGAAGTCATCCCCCCAGCACCTGCCACACCCCCAGGGCGATGAGGAGCAGGCCGGACAGGGGGAGGGCGAACCGGCCCAACAGCCGCCCGGCCACCTTGTCGGCCAGCACCCGGCCCAGGGGCAGGGCAGCCAGGGTAAGTATGAAATTGGCCAGAGAGGCCAGGACCGGACCTACACCGGAGGCCCCGGCGGCCACGCCCACCCCGGCGTTGTTTACCGCCAGGGCGGCGGCCAGAGCCACCCAGCCCAGCAGGCTCTTCCCGGCGGCGGGGGTATCCTCCTGTCCGGTCTCTCCCAGACCCCGCAGCCAGTCCAGCACGAACCACAGCCCGATCCCCGCCAGCACCAGCCCCCCCAGGGCTCCGGCAAAGCTGCGGCCCAGGGTGGCCGCCGCCCCCTCGCCCAGCACCAGGGACAGCCAGGTGATGAGGGTGGTCAGCCCGGCGATCACCAAGGTGTGGGCAGGGGAGGGACGTACCCCCCGTACCGCCCAGCCCATGGCCAGGATCACCGTATCAAAATTACAGGCGGCGGCAAACAGGACCGCCGCCGCCAGCATGGAAAACCACTCCATGGAGCACCTCCTGTTCCGCCCATTCTATTCGGGGTACGAATCAGTGGTGCATGGGGTGGTTTTTTGTGGGGGGCTGTGCTATACTGGCATTTAAGCCAATGACAAGGAGGTCTGTCATGGACAGCAAGGAAGTATTTCTTCAGATTTACCGGGACAACATACACCGGGAGGGCTCCGACGCTCTGCTGGACTACCTGGAGCACAAGAGCGACTTTTTCACCTCTCCCGCCTCCGCCCGGTTCCACGGCTCCTACCCCGGCGGCCTGTGCGAGCACAGCGTCAACGTCTACCGCTGCCTGGAGGCCTATCTGGAGCGGGAACGGGTACGGGAGCTGTATGGCCTGGATTACGCCCCGGAGACGGTTGCCCTGGTCTCCCTCCTCCATGACGTATGCAAAATCGGCTGCTACCGGGGCGGCACCCGCAATGTAAAGGGCCCCGACGGCAAGTGGCAGAGCGTGCCCACCTTCTTCTATGAGGATAATCTTCCCTACGGTCACGGGGAGAAGAGCGTGTACATTCTCTCCGGCTTTTTGCGCCTCACCCGGGAGGAGGCCATGGCCATCCGCTGGCACATGGGCTTCTCCGGCGACGAGGACAAGCGGCTGGTGGGGCAGGCCTTCCAGCAGTATCCTCTGGCCTTCGCCCTCAGCGTGGCGGACATGGAGGCCACCTATTTTCTGGAGAAAGACGAGGCGTAATGGCTGTGGCAAAACGAGAAAACGACCTGGGCCGGGACCCGGTAGGCAAGCTGCTGCTGCGGCTGGCGCTGCCCTCGGTCACCGCCCAACTGGTAAACGCCCTGTACAACATTGTGGACCGGATCTACATCGGCCACATCGAAGGAGTGGGAGACCTGGCCCTTACCGGTCTTGGCGTATGCTTCCCGGTGCTGATGTTCGTCTCCGCCATCTCCGCCCTGGTGGGCATGGGCGGCGGCTCCCGGGCTGTGGTACGGATGGGCGAGGGCAAGGAGGATCAGGCCAACGCCATCCTGGGTAACTGCACCGCCCTGCTCATCGCCCTGTCGGTGCTGGTGACCGCCCTCTTCCTGGCCATCAAGGAGCCTATGCTTCTCCTCTTCGGTGCCACGAAGGAGACCATCGGCTTCGCCACCGACTATCTGACCATCTATCTGTGGGGTACCATTTTTGTGGAGATCTCCCTGGGGCTTAACTTCTTTATCACCTCCCAGGGCTTTTCCACCATCTCCATGGCCACGGTGCTCATCGGCGCGGTGACCAACATCGTGCTGGACCCGGTGTTTATCTTCGGCTTCAACATGGGCGTCAAGGGCGCGGCCCTGGCCACCATCACCGCCCAAGGCGTCTCTGCGGTGTGGGTGCTCCGGTTCCTCACCGGCAAGCGCACCAGGCTGCGGCTGCAAAGTCGGTACTTCCGTATCAATCCCAAGGTACTGGCCCCGGTAGTGGCTCTGGGCGTATCCCCCTTCATCATGAACGCCACTGAGAGCCTGGTAAACGTAGCCTTCAACGCCTCCCTGAAGGCCTACGGCGGCACCTCCGCCGTGGGGGCCATGACCATCTGCTCCAGCGTGCTGCAGATCTTCTTCCTGCTCCTCCAGGGCATCGCCCAGGGGGCCCAGCCCATCATCGGCTTCAACTACGGCGCTGGCAACCTGGACCGGGTGAAGAAGGCTTTCAAGCTGCTGCTGATCAGCGCCTTTACTTTCAGCTGTACCGCCTGCCTGGCTCTGGAGCTCTTCCCCCACGCCTTTGTGATGCTCTTCAACGACAAGCCGGAGCTGGTGGATCTGGCGGTGTGGGCCCTGCGGATCTATGTGTGCGGAATGTTTATGCTGGGGGTCCAGACCTCCTGTCAGCAGACCTTCGTGGCCCTGGGCCAAGCCAAGATCTCCCTGTTTCTGGCCCTGCTGCGGAAGGTCATCCTGCTGCTTCCCCTCATTCTCATCCTGCCCCGGCTCATCACCGGCCACCAGGTCATGGCGGTGTTTCTGGCTGAGCCGGTGGCCGACGTTCTGGCCGCCCTCACCACCGGGTCCATGTTCCTGTGGCGTTTCCCCCGCATTCTGGCCCGCCGCCAGAAGGAACTGGATGCCAAACACGCCTGAACCTAAACAAAAAAAGGACGTATCGCCTTGGCGATACGTCCTTTTTCTATTATTCTTCCTCGGCGGCCTGGAGCTGGCCCGCCTCCCGCAGGGTACGGCGCAGGCGGCTGAGGGTCACCTGGGTCATACCCAGGAAGGAGGCAACGTGCTTCCCGCTGACATGGCGGTGCAGGTCCGGATAGGCCCGCAAAAACCACTGATACCGGTCCATGGCGTCATACTGGTACATGGCGGCCTTCACCTCCCAGTGGCGCTTGAGAGCGTCCAGCAGAAAACAGCTGTACAGGCGATAGAGCTGGGGATATTCCTCCAGCATTTCCAGTACCAGACTCATGGGCAGCTCCAGCACCAGGCTGTCGGTAAGTGCCTCAATGTTGATGGTGGCCGGCTCCCCCAGGGCGATACAGGCCGTGGCCGGGGACCCCGGCTCAAAGGCAAAGCAGTCGGTGATGTCCCGGCCGCCGGCATCCAGAAAATAGCCCCGCAGCAGCCCCTGGACCAAAAAGGTCAGCTTGGTCGGCGTTTCCCCTTCCCGGTAAAGCAGGTGGCCCTTTTTTACGTTCCGCAGTTCGCCCCACTCCGTGAGCCTCTGGATGAGGGACTGGTCCGACAGTCCGAACAGGTGATGGTAAAGTTCTGGCAGATCCATCTCTCACCCTCCCAACACAAAATATTAGTGTTTTATTTTATCATATTTTGCGTGGTTTCTACATTATCCCAGGTTAATTCCTATGAAATTGTTGTCCAAATACCGGCAGATACCGGGTCACACCCGGGGGGTCAGCCCGGCCAGACGGCAGAGAATGGCTGCCGTCTCCGCCCGGCTGATATTGGTATTGCCGTGGAAGCTTCCATTGTTATCTCCCTCCACGATGCCGGCCCGGTACCACAGGTAAACCACGGGGCCGTAGGGATCGGTCTCCTGTACATCGGGGACCTCACCGTTGAACACCACCTTGATGACCTCCTTCTCCTCCGAAGGCACCGCCCGGTCCAGCAGGTTCACCATCTGGAAGCGGGTGGCCTTGTTCAGCATGGTGGACAGCGGTACCTCACTGGTGGTAAACAGGCCGTTTTCAATGCAGTATTGATAGGCACCCAGGTACCAGGCGCCGTCGGAGGTGGGAACGCTCTCCCCCTGGCGCTCGGCGTACAGCCGGGCGGTGAGGGTGACCACCTCGGCCACGGTGAGGGTGGCGTTGGGGCTGAACTTATCGCCGCCGGTGCCCTTCATCAGGCCGGCCTGGGCGGCCTTCACCGCATAGTCGGCGTACCACTGGTTGGCGGGCACGTCGCTGAAGGAGAAGTCGCCGTTCTCACCGTCGCCGGGATCGGGGGTGGGGTCGGGATCAGGATAGGGATCGGGGTCGGGATTAGGGTCAGGGTCAGGATCAGGCTGCTGTCCGCCGCCCTCCCCAACGGGATAGGAGTGGACCCCGGAGCTGTCCAGCACATAGAACACGGGGGTGGAATCGTGGGTGGAGTACCACACCACCTTGCCGTTGTAGCTGATGGGATGGCAGCGGGACATCTGCACGCCGTCAGCGGTCTTGATGTCGGAGACGGTGCCGTCGGCGGAATAGGTAGCATACTGGATGCTTTCCTTATTGTAATAGTAGCCGTTATCCCACTTCTCAGCCAACTGCCACAGGATGTAGCCGCCGTCCGGACCGGTGGGAACCAGCACAGGCTGAGAGCCGTACAGCTCGGAGTCGCTGGGCCAGGAGGTAAGCTGACGCACGGTGGTGCCGTTGGAGGAGACGTCATCCTTGCTGGTATAGCTCAGGAAGATGTTCATGGGGTCTTGTCCGATGGTGGAAGCCGAGCCCTTACCGGTGCTGCTGTAGGCGGCCAGGTAGCCGGAGGAGGTCTCCGCCAGGTCGGTCACATTGGCGCCGGTGGTATTCTCGCCCAGCCTGCCGGACCAGGTGGTCAGGTTGAAGGTTTTGCAGCCGTTGGCGAAGGTGTCGCTCCCCGCCTTGTTGTCGTAAATGGACAGACAGGCCCCTCTGGGGTAGGCGTCGCCGTGGTCCAGAGCCACCAGCCGTCCCTGGCTGTCCACCAGAATAAACTGGTTAAAGGAGTGGGACACATAGCCCTTGTTGGCCACCACGTCGTGATAGCCGTCGGTGATGGTCATATCGGACTCACGCACCGAGAAGGTCAGATTGGCCTGGTGGTTCAGCCCGTCGCCGGACTGGTACATCTCATGGCTGGTACGCACATAGAGGTAGCCGTTGTACTCGTCGCACCGCAGGCTGCGGCATCAAAGGGGATGGTGGTGTTGGCCCCCCGCAGGCTGGCCTGGCCCAGGCGGTTCCAGTCCTTGTCGTACTTCACCACCCGGATGACCTCGGCGTTGTCGTCCTCACTGGGGTTCTCCTGGCCGAAAATCACAAAGTTGTAGTCCTCACCGGCATAGAAGCCGCCCCACAGGTCCAGCTCCATATCCAGATCCACCGAGGAGATCAGCTGGAAGTTGCTGTCGTAGGTCTCGGCCACCAGCCGGGGATAGGCGCTCCATTTCATAAAATTTCCCTGGGCATCGACGATTTTGACACCCTCGAAATTTTCCACCCGCACCAGGTTGTCGCCGTCCTGGTACAGGTAGGCGTCAATGGGCACCGCCCAGTTGCCGTTGTAGGTGCCACCGGCAATGGTGGATTTCAGGGGCGTCGGTTCTGCGGCCCAGGCCGCCGGCAGCATGGATATTGCCATGGCCAGAACACACAGACAGGAAAGCAGGCGGAAAGATCGTCTTTTCATTGCGCATTCTCCTTCTCTTGATTTGGGATTTTGCAGGGGCTTTGTCTGTTAGTGTGTGGAACCGGCAGCCCGGTTTTAAAGCCGGACAAACTTTTTTATCTTTTTTCAAGTGCCGCATCCCGGCCGCTATGCGTTTACGGTGACCTGGAAAGACACGTTGTCGGTGAAGGTCAGCACACCCTCCTGACTATCCACGCGCAAGGTGACTACGCCGCTGATGGTGGCTGTGCCCGGGGCGTTGGCAGTGAGCTGACAGCTGGTGGGCTCCTGGTCGCCCACCGTCACCACCGATGGATTGCTGCTGCTCCACACGGTAGAGGCGATGGTAAAGTTGGTATACAGGGAATAGGAGGAAAATCCGTGATACCGGCTCTGCCCCACACTGAGGTTGATGCCGTCCAACTGGTAGTCCCAGGGCACTTCATTCTTGGCCTGCACGGTAATGGTATAGTGGACGTTGGGTTCCCGGGGGTTGACAGCCGTCAGCACCACCGTGCCGGGGGACAGGATGGTAAACCAGCCGGAGCTGTCAATGGGCGCCACACTGGAATTGGAGGAGCTGTAGGTCAACCCCGCCGGCAGACCGGCGTCAGAGGGATTCAGATTTCCCCACTGTCCTCCAAAGCTGTAGCCGCGCCCCAGCTCAGCGCTCATGCTCCGGTTCTCCACCACCGGGGTCACCGGGGTTGGTGTAGGCGTGGGGGTTGGTCTGGGTGTTGCCGTGGGACTGGGAGTAACCGACGGTGTGACCGAGGGCGTGGGGCTTGGGGTGGCTGACGGCGTGACCGTGGGCGTGGGACTGGGGGTGGCCGACGGCGTAGCTGTGGGAGTGGGGG
>NZ_NFIL01000033.1:0-28896 GCF_002161755.1 Flavonifractor sp. An4
AGATGCCGTTGAAGCGCTGGACAATGTTGCGGGTGAGCTCCACGTGCTGCTTCTGGGCCTCCACCGCTGGAGCGGCACGGAGGGCGCTCCACAGCAGATAGCCATCCACAGCGATCAGGCAGACCAGCAGGATGGCGTTGGGGAGCAGGCCAGTCATCCCGCCCGCCAACAGGGTTTTCCCAATCTGGTAAACGCTTCGCAGGGTGAGCAGCAAGCTGACGGCACACAGCAGCCAGAAGTAACTCCGCCGGGTCATGGCAAGGCCCCCTTTCCCAGGCTTGCAGGTGGATCTTTTCAAAACCATTGTACCATTTTTCCTTTGGAATGCAATCGATTCCCAAGAAAAACACATCTCCGGAAATGTTTACTGCGGGATTGTGCCCAACCCCCGGAATGTGGTATGATAACAGATACGAGATCACGAGGGAAAGAGGGATGCCCTATGCCGGAGCTGCTGCTGCCGGGCAATATCATATCCATGGACGCCCGGGCCGCCGACCGGCTCACCGCCTGCGGCAATGGGGACGCCGCTCTGCTCTACCTGTGGCTGCTCCGCCACGGTGGGGTGCTGGACCCCGCCCAGGCCCGGAAGGGGCTCAAATGGGACGGCCAGCGGCTGGAGGAGGCATCTGCCGCCCTGGTGAATCTGGGCCTGTCCGACGGCAAGACCCAGGCCGAGGCCCCCCCTATCCCCGCCCCCCAGGGTCCGCCGGACTACACCGCCGCCGACATCACCCGGGAGATCGAGGACACCACCTCTACCTTCCCCGGTCTGGTGAACGAGGTCCAGCGGCGGCTGGGCAAAGTGCTGTCCACCGCCGATCTGAAGAGCCTGTATACCCTGTATGACTACCTGGCCCTCCCCGCCGAGGTGATCTGCCTGCTGGTGAGCTGGTGCGTGGAGGAGTTTGAACGGAAATACGGCGCGGGTCAGAAGCCCCGGATGTCCCAGGTGCTGAAGGAGGGCTTTGCCTGGAAGCGGCTGGGGGTGGATACCGCCCAGGCCGCCGACGCCCACCTGAAACGCAAGAGCCTCTACCGCACCCGGGAGGGGGCCATCCTCCAGCTGCTGGGCCTCAAGCCCCGGCCCCTGGTGGACAAGGAGAAGCGGAAGGTGGCCGCCTGGACCGACATGGGCTTTTCCGACGACGTGCTGCGGCTGGCCTACGAAAAGACGGTGTACAAGAAGCAGCAGATGGACTGGGATTACATGAACGGCATTCTGCTGGGCTGGCACAAGAAGAACCTACATACTCTGGCGGAGATCGAGGCGGGGGACAAGCCCGCCCGGACGGCCCAGAGCGCCCCCTCCGCCGGCAGCAGGCCGGCCATGCAGGACCACCCCGCCGCCCCCGGCGATGTGGACCGGCGTGTGCGGGAGGATCTGGAACGGATGCGGGAATTTCTCCGGCAGGAGAAGGAACGGGACAAGGAGGGATAAGCCATGGGATACGAAGCCAGCGTGCTCTACCGGGCCACCAAGCGGCTGGAGGAGGGCCGCCGCCGGCGGGAGGAGGCTCTTGCTCGCCGCAAGACGGAGATCTATGCCCAGCTGCCCCGGGTCCGGGAGATCGACAAGGAGCTGAAGGGGACGGTGTACCAGATCATCGCCTCCTCTCTGCGGGAGGGGCGGGACCCCGGTCCCTCCATCCAGGTCATCAAGGACCACAACCTGTCCCTCCAGGCCGAGCGCACCCAACTGCTCCTCCAGAACGGCTGGGGGGCCGACGCCCTGGACGAGCAGCCCGCCTGCCCCAAGTGCAACGATACCGGCTGGGTGGGCGCCCAGATGTGTACCTGCCTGAAAAAGCTGTGCGGTGAGGAGCAGATCAAGGAGCTGTCCAAGCTGCTGGATCTGGGGGAGCAGTCCTTTGAGACCTTCTCCATGGATTACTACTCCCCTCTGCCCTGGCCGGGGGAGGTCATGTCGCCCCGGGAGAACATGGAGTTCATCTTCGACCTGTGCTCCAACTACGCCCGGAAGTTCGGGCGGTTCAAGCTGCGCAACCTGTTCCTCTCCGGTGCGCCGGGACTGGGCAAGACCTTCCTGTCCGCCTGCATTGCCCGCACCGTGTCGGAAAACGGCTTCTCCGTGGTGTACGATACGGCGGTCAACGTGTTCGCCCGGTTTGAGGAGCAGAAGTTTGCCCGGGACAAACTGGACGCCGACGAGGCCAAAGACGAAACAAAGCGCTACCTGGGCTGTGACCTGCTGATTCTGGACGACCTGGGCAGTGAGCTCACCACCCCCTTCGTCCAGTCCGCCCTGTATACCCTGGTCAACTCCCGGCTCATGGCGGGGAAACAGACGGTGATTTCCTCCAACCTGACCATGACTCAGGTGCGCCAGCGCTATACCCCGCAAATTTCCTCCCGGCTGGAGGGGGAGTACCGGGTGCTGCCCTTCTACGGAGAGGACATCCGCCTGCAAAAGAAACGGGATTTATAAACCATTGATAAAGGAGACCTACCATTGAACGAGATCATTCTGCTCAAGCTGGGGGAGCTGGTCCTGAAGGGCCTGAACCGCCGCACCTTTGAGGATAAGCTGATTGCCAACGCACGCCGCCGCCTGAAGCACCACGGCGATTTTAAGGTGTACTGCAAGCAGTCCACTATGTATGTGGAGCCCAAAAACGACAACTGCGACCTGGACGGGGCCTGGGAGGCCATGACCAAGCTGTTCGGCGTGGTGGGTCTGTCCCGGGCCCGGGCCTGCGAGAAGGACAAGGACGCCATGCTCCAGACCGCCATTGAGTACCTGGGGGACAAGCTGGCCGCCGCCCACACCTTCAAGGTGGAGTCCAAGCGGGCCGACAAGACCTTCCCCATGACCTCCATCCAGCTGTCCCAGTATGTGGGGGGCGAGCTGGACGAGAAATACCCCAATCTGAAGGTGGACGTACACCATCCCGAGCTCACCGTCTATCTTGAAGTACGGGACTACGCCGCCTATGTCCACGCTGACCCGGAGCCGGGCGCAGGCGGTCTGCCGGTGGGCGTGGGAGGCCGGGCGGTGAGCCTGCTCTCCGGCGGCATCGACTCCCCCGTGGCCTCCTGGATGATTGCCAAGCGGGGCATTGCTCTGGAGATGGTCCACTTTTTCTCCTACCCCTACACCTCCGAGGAGGCCAAGCAGAAGGTGCTGGACCTGGCCAGGCTGCTCACCCCCTGGTGCGGACGGCTCACCGTCCATGTGGTGCCCTTTACTCAGATCCAGGAGGAACTGCGCCGGAAGTGCCCCGAGGAGCTGTTTACCGTCCTCATGCGCCGGTTCATGATGCGCATTGCCCAGGCGGTAGCCGCCCGGTGCGGCGCCGGGGCCATTGTTACCGGCGAGTGCCTGGGCCAGGTGGCCAGCCAGACCATGGAGGCCATGCGGGCCACCACCGCCGTGTGCGACCTGCCCATTCTGCGCCCTGTGGTGGGCATGGACAAGGAGGAAATCGTGCGGATTGCCCGCAAGATCAACACCTTTGAGACCTCCATCCTGCCCTACGAGGACTGCTGCACCGTGTTTACCCCCCGCCATCCCCGTCTCCGCCCGGTGCTGGGGGAGCTGGAGCACGCCGAGGAGGCCCTGGATGTGGAGGGCCTGGTGAAGGCCGCCATGGAGGGCATCGAGCGTATCCAGGTCTGATCCACCTCTTTCCCAATCCAACAAAGGAAGTGTTTCCTCATGTCTCATACCGCGGAACTCATTGCCGTGGGTACGGAATTGCTGCTGGGCAACATCGCCAACTCCCCGCGGAATCACTGATTCCGCAGGGACCCCATATCTTTTACATCCTCGGGCGGAATGAATCCGCCCTGCGGAAATGCTTCGCTGCGCTGCGCATTTGCGGCGGCACTAGCCGCCGATGCCGGTGTTGGCGATAGGAGGTTTTTTCCATGTCCCACACCGCCGAACTCATTGCGGTAGGTACAGAACTTTTGCTGGGCAATATCGCCAACACCGACGCCCAGATGCTGTCCCAGGGGCTGAGTGCCCTGGGCATTAACGTCTACTACCACACGGTGGTGGGGGACAATCCGGACCGGCTGCGCGCCGCCGTGGAGCTGGCCAAGACCCGGGCGGATATTATCATCACCACCGGCGGCCTGGGTCCCACCTGCGATGACCTGACCAAGAATGTGCTGGCCCAGTGCTTCGGCAGGCAGCTGGTGTTTCATGAGCCCTCCGCCCGGCGGATCGAGGCCTATTTCCAGCGTCTCCACCCCAACCGCCCCATGACGGACAACAACTACCAGCAGGCCATGCTGCCTGAGGGCTGCACCGTGCTGGAAAACGACTGGGGCACCGCCCCTGGTGTGGCCTTTGAGGCCGATGGTGTCCGGGTCATCATGCTCCCCGGCCCGCCCCGGGAGTGCAAGGCCATGTTCACCTACCGGGTGGTCCCCTATCTGAAGGACCTGGCCGACGGGGTCATTGTGTCCCGCACCCTGAAGCTGTTCGGCATCGGGGAGTCCTCCATGGAGGCCCAACTGCGGGAGCGCATCAATGCCATGACCAACCCCACCCTGGCTCCCTACGCCAAGGAGGGGGAATGTGAGCTCCGCATCACCGCCAAGGCTGCCGATGAGGAGAGCGCCCACGCCCTCATCGACCCGGTGGAGGCCGACCTGAAGGCCCACTTCGGCCCTCTGGTCTACGGAGTGGATATCCCCTCCCTGGAGGCGGCGGTCTTTGCCCTCCTGAAAGAGAAGGGCCTCACCCTGAGCACCGCCGAGAGCTGCACCGGCGGCCTGGTGGCCAAGCGGATGACCGATCTGGCCGGGGTATCCTCGGTGTTCCGGGGCGGCGTGGTGAGCTACGCCACCGAAGTGAAGCACACCGTCCTGGGTGTGGACCAGGACCTGCTGGACCAGTACGGCGCTGTCAGTGAACCGGTGGCCCGGGCCATGGCCGAGGGGGCCCGGAAGGTGCTGGGCTGTGACCTGGCTATCTCCACCACAGGCGTGGCGGGGCCCGACCCCGACGAGCGGGGCAACCCGGTGGGGCTGGTGTTCATCGGCCTGGCTGCCCCCGACGGTACCTGGGTCCGTAAGGTGAACCTGTCCATGGGCCGTCAGCGCATCCGCCACATTGCCGCCAGCCACGGCTTTGACCTGGCCCGGCGATATCTGTCCGGTCTGGAGCTGAAATAAACAAAACACGGTGTATTTTCCGAAAAGGAAAATACACCGTGTTTTTATTTTTAGGGGTTACTCCTGCTCATCCTGAGGATCGGATTCCTCCTCCTGGGCCTCCTCAACCGCCTGATAGGCGGCGGGGGGCTGGACGGCGGCGGGATCGGTGAACACCAGCTCGAAGGCGGCGGCGTCCATATTCTCGTACTTCAGCAGGTAGTCGGCCACAAAGTCCAGCTCCTTACGCCGGGCGGAGAGGATCTCCACGCAGCGGTTGTAGGCGCCGTCGATAAGACCCTTGATCTCCTGATCAATGAGGGCGGCAACCTCTTCCGAGTAGTTCTTGGTCTGGGCCATGGAGCGGCCGATGAACACCTCGTCGTGGCCGGAGTCAAAGACCACGTTGCCCACCTTGTCGCTCATGCCGTAGCGGGTGACCATGTTGCGGGCGATGGCGCTGGCCTTCTGCAGGTCGTTGCCCGCTCCGGTGGAGATATCGCCCAGGGCCAGCTGCTCGGCGGCCCGGCCGCCCAGACAGACGGCAATGCGCTCGGTGAGCTGCTGCTTGGACTGGAAGGTCACATCCTCCTGGGGCAGGGAGATGGTCATGCCGCCTGCCATGCCCCGGGGGATGATGGTAATCTGGTGGACCGGGTCCTGGGTCTTGAGGTCGTGGATCACGATGGCGTGGCCCGCCTCATGGTAGGCGGTGAGCTTGCGCTCCCGCTCAATGACCACCCGGCTCTTCTTCTCGGGACCGGCAATGACCTTGATGACAGCCTTGTTCAGGTCCTTCATGCCGATGAAGCGGCGGTGCTGGCGGGCGGCCAGCAGGGCGGCCTCGTTCATCAGGTTCTCCAGGTCGGCGCCGGTAAAGCCGCCGGTACCCTTGGCCAGCTCCGCCAGGGACACGTCGTCTCCCAGGGGCTTGTTGCGGGCGTGGACCTTCAGAATGGCCTCACGGCCCTTGATGTCGGGATAGCCCACATAGACCTGCCGGTCGAACCGGCCGGGGCGCAGCAGGGCGGGGTCCAGAATGTCCTGGCGGTTGGTGGCCGCCATGACCACCACGCCCTCGTTGTTGCCGAAGCCGTCCATCTCCACCAGCAGCTGGTTGAGGGTCTGCTCACGCTCGTCATGACCGCCGCCCAGGCCCGCGCCTCTCTGGCGGCCCACGGCGTCGATCTCGTCGATGAACACAATGGCGGGGGCGTTCTTCTTGGCCTGGTCAAACAGGTCACGGACACGGCTGGCGCCTACGCCCACATACAGTTCCACGAAGTCGGAGCCCGAGATGGACAGGAAGTGGACCCCGGCCTCTCCGGCCACCGCCTTGGCCAGCAGGGTTTTACCGGTGCCGGGAGGGCCTACCAGCAGCACGCCCTTGGGGATGCGGGCACCCAGGTCCAGGAACCGGCGGGGGTCCTTGAGGAACTCCACGATCTCCTGGAGTTCTCCCTTTTCCTCCTCGGCACCGGCCACGTCGTCAAAGGTGACCTTCTTCTGCTCGTCGGCGCCGGTGCGGGTACGGGCCCGGCCAAAGCGGGCGGTGCGGTCGGCTCCGCCGCCTCCGCCCCCGCCGCCGGTCTGGCGGAGGAACATGAAGTACCAAAGCATTCCAAAGACCACCAGCACCGCGATCCAGGGCAGGAAGCTGACCCAGAAGGGGGGCTCGAAGCCGGCGGGGTAGTCGTAGTCCTGGATAATCCCCAGCTGCATCTGCTCCACGATCAGGTCGTTGAAGTCGTTGTAGAACCACTGAGGATTGGCCACGTCGTAGGTGACGGTGGCTTTGCCGCCCACCGCCTCCTTCAGCCAGAGGGTGACGGTTTTATTGTCCAGCTCCACCTTGGTGACCTGCTGCTGTTCCAGCAGGCGGCGGACCTGGCCGTAGGTCATGTTGTCCCCGGTGTTCATGCCGCCCCGGAGGATAAAGATGGATACGATCAGCAAAATGGCAATGAGTACATAAAAGCCTACGTCCCGCAGGCTTCCGTTACGTTTCAAGGAACAGACACGTCCTTTCCGGGTAGATTTGAGGAGCCTTATTCCCCGCCGTACACGGAGGGCTTCAGCACGCCGATGTAGGGCAGATTGCGGTACTTCTCCGCGTAGTCCAGGCCGTAGCCCACCACGAAGTAGTCGGGGATGGAGAAGCCGGAGTAGCTGACCTCTACTTCCTTCACCCGGCGGGAAGGCTTATCCAGCAGGGTGCACAGCCGCACGGAGGCGGGCTTGCGGGCCTGGAGCAGCTGGAGCAGGTAGCTCAGGGTGTTGCCGCTGTCCAGAATATCCTCCACCACGATCAGGTCCTTGCCCTCGATCTGCTCGGACAGGTCCTTGATGATCTTGACCTGGCCGGAGCTGGAGGTACCGGCGCCGTAGGAGGACACCGCCATGAAATCCACGGTGCAGGGCAGGTGGATCTGCCGCACCAGGTCGGCCATAAAGACGAAGGAGCCCCGCAGTACACTGATGATAACCGGCTCCTTGCCCTCATAGTCCTTGTCGATCTCAGCGGCGATCTCCGCCACCCGGTTCTTCAGCTCCTCCTCGGAAAAGAGGACCCGCTCAACGTCTTTGTCCAGCATATGTTCCATATTTCTCCTTACCTTTCCTTCCAAAATACCACTTCCCAGGCCGGTTGGCCGGGCTTTGCCATACGCTCTCTATGGGGGCCCAGACCGGCTGCCGCCAGCACGCCCCGTTCATCCGCCAGTACCGGGATGCGGTCCCGGTCCCGACGAGGAATTTTCTCGTCGATCATCCATTTTTTCAGGGTCTTGGTGTCCCGGCCCGGCAGGGCCAGTTCATCCCCCGTCTGACGGGGGCGCAGCACCAGGGGCCCCTGAGCCTCCTGAGATAAATACCAGGCATGGGGTTTTTGCTGCTCTTTGGGGGGACAGGTTACTGCCCGACAGGTGCAGCGCCAGTCGGTGCCCTCCGGGGTGGTCTCCCCGTCGGTGTTCAGAGGACAGGGGGTCATCGCCGGGTTGTCGCTCTGGGTGGTAATGAGCAGCTCCTTGTACACCCGCTGGGCCAGCCGCCCGTTGGGCAGGAAGGCCACCGCCGAGGGATCGTCTCCCACGGCCAGGTCCACCACCGCTTTCAAATGGGCGGCGGAACAGTCGGTGTTGCCGTCCCCCGTCATTTCCAACAGGCGGCGGGCCGCCCGGGGGGCAATGGCGGCGGGAAGTTCGGCGATGTACCGGGCCTCGATCACCAGGTCGTCTTCCGCCCAGCGGGCGTGGCTGCAAGCCATGGCGGCCTGGGCGTTGAGGTAGTCGTTGTCGGCCCGGAGATAACCCATCGTTTCCACAGAGCGCTCCGTCAGCCGAGGGTTCAGCTCCCGCAATACCGGAATTACCTGGCGGCGCAGCTTATTGCGGGCGTAGCGCTCGTCGGTGTTGGTGCAGTCCTCCACATGGGCCAGGTTATGGGCTTCCAGATAGGCCTCGATGTTCGCCCGTGGGGTGGTGAGCAGGGGGCGCACCAGGTCTCCCCGGCGGGGCGGGATGCCTGCCAGACCGTGGAGCCCGGCCCCACGGGTCAGGTGGAGCAGCAGGGTCTCCAGATTGTCGTCGGCGTTGTGGGCGGTGGCGATGCGGTCACAGCCCAGCTGTTCCGCCGTACGGCGGAGGAACTCGTACCGCAGTTCCCGGCCGGTCTCCTCCACCCCCAGGCCACGGCGGGCGGCTTCGCCGTACACATCGCCCCTCTCCACCACGCAGGGGATGTTCCGCTCTTTGCAGAAGTGTTCCACAAAGGCGGCATCGGCGTCGGCGGCCTCTCCCCGCATCCCGTGGTGGTAGTGGGCGGCGGCTACCTGAAAACCACCCTCAGCCGACAGGCTGTGGAGCAGGTGGAGCAGGCAGATGGAATCGGCCCCGCCGGACACGGCACACAGCACCTTGCCCCCCCAGGGGAGCATATCGTATTCGGTTGTGAGGGCCTTGACGGTTTCCAGCATAAAGGTGTTCTCCTGTGGTGTTCCTGTAGGGGTGATTCTAATACTCACTGTGTCTCCGGTCGATGGAGGAGAAGGTGGTGTACTCGGGCAGCCACTGCAGCTCCACCGTGCCGGTCTCGCCATGACGGTTCTTGGCGATGATGCACTCGGCCAGGTTGTGGTTCTCGCTGGTCTCATTATAGTAGTCGTCCCGGTAGAGGAACATGACGATATCGGCGTCCTGCTCGATGGCGCCCGACTCACGCAGGTCGGACAGCATGGGCCGCTTGTTCTGGCGGCTCTCGGGACCACGGGACAGCTGGGACAGACAGACCACCGGCACGTTGAGCTCCTTGGCCATGATCTTCAGGGCACGGGAGATGTCGGAGACGATCTGCTGGCGGTTGTCACTGCTGCGGGTGGGACCGCCGGCGGAGGTCATGAGCTGGAGGTAGTCTATGACCACCAGACCCAGATTATCCACCCGGCGGCACTTGGCGTTCATGTCGGCCACGGAGAGGGCGGGGTTGTCGTCAATGAGGATCTGGGTCTGGTTGAGGGCCGCCGAGGCGGCGGCAATCTTGGACCAGTCCTCCTCGCCCAGCTTGCCGGTGACCAGCTTCTTGTTGTCCACGAAGGCCTCGCCGGAGATGAGGCGCATGGCCAGCTGCTCCCGGCTCATTTCCAGAGAGAAAAAGACCACCGTCTTGCCGGAGAACTTGCCGGCGTGGAGCAGCATATTCAGGGCGAAGGAGGTCTTGCCCATACCGGGTCGGGCGGCCAACAGGATCAGGTCGGACTTGTTCAGGCCGGAGATGGCCATATCCACGTCGGGCAGGCCGGTACTCAGGCCGGGCACGGCGGAATCGCTGGCGGCCAGCTCATTGAGGCGCTCGTACACATTGAGAATGACGCCGGAGATGTGGGTCAGACCCTGGGAGGCCCGGCCCTGACGGATGGCATAGATCCGCTGCTCGGCGGCCTCCAGCACCTCCTGACCGGTGCCGGTGCCCTCCTGTACCAGGGCGGTGAGATCCCCCGCCGTCTCGGCAATGCGGCGAAGCAGGGCCTTGTCCTTGACAATGGCCACATACTCCTTCACGTTGGCCGCCGTGGGGGTGACCTCCATGAGCTGGAGGATATAGTTGCGGGAGGTGTTCTCGTCGTACACCCCGTTCTGGCGCATATGGTCCAGCACGGTCACCGGGTCGATGGTGAGGGAGAAGTTGAACATGGAGTAGATGGTCTCGTAGATCTCGCGGTTGGTGCGCAGGTAGAAGTCCTCAGGTTTCAGCTCCTCGATCACATCAGGTACGCACCGGGCGTCGATAAGCATGGCGCCCAGCACGCTCTGTTCGGCCTCCACGCTGTGGGGCATCTGCCGCAGCAGCAGTTCCTCTTCGGTTGCCATGTTCCTTCACCTCCCCTGGACGGGCCGATGTGGGCATCGGCCCCTACGCATAGTTACTGCTCGGCCACGACCACCTTCAGGGTGCCGGTGACCTCGTAGCCCAGCTTCACCTTCAGCTCGTAGGTGCCGAAGGCCTTGATGGGCTCATCCTGCACGATCTTGGTTTTCTGGATGGTGATGCCGTGCTGGGCGGAGAGGGCGTCGGCGATCTCCTTGGTGGTGACGGCGCCGAAGAGCCGGCCGCCGTTGCCCGCCTTGGCAACAACCTTGACGGAGAGCTCCTTCAGCTTGGCGGCGGTGGCCTCGGCCTCCGCCTTCTCGGCGGCCATCTGGGCGGCCTTGGCCTTCTCCTGCATCTTCATGGTGTTGATATTCTCCGCGGTGGCCAGCACAGCCAGCTTGCGGGGAAGAAGGAAGTTGCGGGCGTAGCCGTCGCTGGCCTCGATCATCTGGCCCTTCTTGCCCTGGCCCTTCACGTCCTGCTGCAAAATCACTTTCATAACTATTATCTCCTTCCTGTTAGGCTTCCCCAGGGGGAAGCTGTCACGCAAAGCGTGACTGATGAGGGAAATGGTATCGGACCCCTCATCCGCCCCCTACGGGGGCACCTTCCCCCTAGGGGAAGGCTTTTTTTATTCATCCTCCAGATACTGATCAATGGCCTGGAGGAGCAGCTTGGTCACCTCGTCCACCGTCTTGCCGGGGACCTGAGCGCCTGCGGTGGCGGCGTTGCCGCCGCCGCCCAGCTTCTCCAGCACCACCTGTACGTTCACATCCCCCATGCTTCGGGCGGAGAGAATGACCCGCCCCTCATTGTCAGGGAAGAGAACAAAGGAGGTGTCGATGCCCGAGATATTTAAGAGCTCGTCGGCGGCCTGGGCGGCTGTGATGCGTCCCACGGTGTGGTCCACACGGGCCACGGCAATGCCGTCCTTATACATCCGGGCGGTCTGGATGATGTCGTACTTGGCAATGGTGCCGTCCAGATCGTTCTGGAACAGCTTCTTCACGTCGCCGGTGTCGGCGCCGGAGCGGCGCAGGAAGGCCGCCGCCTCAAAGGTGCGGCTGCCGGTGCGCATGGTAAACTGTTTGGTGTCCAGCACCATGCCCGCCAGCAGGGCCTCCGCCTCGATCTTCAGCAGGTCGGCAGGCTCCAGCAGATACTGGGACAACTCGGTGACCAGCTCACTGGCAGAGGAGGCGTAGGGCTCGTGGAAGTTGAGGGCGGCGTCGGCGATATAGGAGGAGGCGCGGCGGTGGTGGTCGATGACCGCCACCTTGTGGACCGCCTCCAGCAGGTCCTGGCTCACCACCTGCTCGGGACGGTTGGTGTCCACCACCACCAGCAGGCAGTTGGAGTCGGCCAGCAGAATGGCATCCTGGGGGGAGAGAAACACGTCCTTGTACTCGGGAACCTGGCTCAGCCGGTCGCTCATCTCGCTGGCCGGGTTGACCCCCGGCTCCCGTACGATATGGACCGGAGTGCCCTTTTTCCGGGCCATGGCGCACACGCCGGCGGCGGCGCCGATACAGTCCAGATCGGGGTACTTGTGGCCCATGACGAACACGGTGGAGGCGTCGGCCATCAGCTCGCCCAGGGCGTTGGCCATGACCCGGCTCTTCACCTTGGTGCGCTTCTCCAGCTCCTTGGTGCGTCCGCCGAAGAACTCGAAGTTGAACTTGTTCTTGACCACCACCTGGTCGCCGCCCCGGCTAAGGGCCATTTCCACCGACAGAGCGGCGTACTGGAACAAATCGCCCAGATTGTCGCCGTCCTTGCCAATGCCGATGGACAGGGTAGCCTGGATGCCCGAGGGGCTGGTCACCTGGCGCACGGTATCCAGAATGGAGAATTTGCCCTCCTGGAACTGGGCCAGGAAGCGCTCCTCAAAGAGGAAGAGATAGCGGTCCCGCTCATACCGGGTAAATACACCCTGAGCAGGGGCAACCCACTGGGCCAGCCGGTCGTCGATCTCGCTGCGCATGGCCGACTTGGCGCTGTCGTTGGCGCCCTTCATCAACTCCTCGTAGTTGTCCACCGTCAGGATGGCCACCACGGGGCGGGTGGCATAGAACTCGTCCCGCACGGTGGCAAAGTCGGTAACGTCCACCCAGTAGGTGGTGGCCAGATAGCCTCTGGCTCCCTGCTCCTCGGTACGGACCAGATGGCCGAACACCAAAAACCGCCGGTCCCCGATGCGTACCTCGGTGGGGCACTCGGTCTTGCCCTCCATCAGCCAGCGTGAGGAGAAGTCGGGCACCGCCGCCGTGATCTTGGCGTCAAAGAGGTGCTCCCGCTCCCCGGTGATCTGGAGGAACCGGTCGTTGGACCAGATGACCTCGTCATTTTCCGGCCGGAAGATGACCATGGGCAGAGGGGCGTTCACCATGGTGTCCTTGGTGGCCGAGTCCATGTTGCAGGTCACGTTTTCAATGTACTTTAAAATCTCCTTCTGCCGCAGGGCGTTGCTGCGGCGGAAGTAGAGGTAGAGAATGACCACCACCGCCAGTTCCGCCACCGCGGCGGGGACAGAGAAAAAGGCGGTAATGACGGCAAACACCACCAGACAGAGGAAATACAGCCTCAGACTGGGCTCTACCAGATGAGTTAGCTTATTCTTACGCATAGGGACCTCCCAACTGCGATCAAATACAAGATGACACGTTATTATATCAAACAAGAACGGCAAAAACAAGTGCGGCAGAACGGGTTTTCCTGCCTGTATGCCCCGGTGGTTGCAAAAAAGACCGGGGCGTGCTATCCTTGCGGGCAAGGAGGTGGGACCATGGAGGACCGTGAGATCCTGGCGGGCAGTGTGCTCTTCCGGGGCCTGGAGCCGGAGGAGGTAGTGCCGCTGCTGGGCGGGCGGCAGGAGGAGTACCCCGCCAACCGGGTGGTCATTCAGGAAGGGGAGCGGGTGGACCGGCTGGAGGTGCTGCTCTCTGGTACCATGCGGGCGGTCCGGCTGGACGCCGACGGCTCGGAATTTCTTTACCAGCAGCTTTTTCCCGGCTATCTGGTGGCGGGGGAGGTGGCCTGCACCCCCAGGCGCACCAGCCCCTACTCGGTCTGTACTCTGGAGCGCTGTACCACCTGGAGCGTTCCCGTGGACCGGCTGAGCGACCCCGCCCTGCCGGCGGAGCTGCGGCTGGCCCTGCTGGGCAATCTGCTCCACTTCGTATCCAACCAGAACATCCGAAAATATTATAAAATTGATGCTCTTTCGGTGAAAAGTGCCAGACAACGGATTTTGAAGTACCTGACCGCCCAGGCCGGGCGGTCGGGGAGCACCACCTTTACCATCCCCTTCGACCGGGAGGCCATGGCCAACTACCTCTGCCTCAACCGCTCGGTCCTCTCCCATACCCTGAAGGAGCTGGAGGGGGAAGGGGTGCTCACCTTCCGCAAGAATCGGTTTACGCTTTTTCCAGAAAAGTTGTCCGGACAACATACCGGGTGAGGGGATTTTGGTATACTCGTGGCAAACCTTGGAGGTGTTTGTCATGAAGAAACTGGTATCCCTGACCCTGTCCGCCCTGCTGGCGCTGTCTATGCTGGCGGGCTGCTCCAACCCTGCCCCGGCGGAGACCACGCCGTCCGCCCCGGAGACAACCCCCGCCGCTGTGGAGACCACCCCGGCTGTTGCAGATCTCAGCGGCCACACCCTGCTGGTTTTCTGCGGCGCAGGCATGAAGGACCCATTTGCTGAGATCGCCCAGGCCTTCCAGGATCAGACCGGCTGTACGGTGGAGGTGACCTACGCCAACGCCGCTCAGATCCAGACTCAGATCAATACCGCCCAGGAGGGCGACTTCTTCATCGCCGGTTCCGAGGAGGAGGTCAAGCCGGTGGCCCAGCTGGTGGAGTCCTCCACTCCTCTGGTGCGCCACATCCCGGTGATCGCGGTGCAGAAGGGCAATCCGCTGAAGATCACCGGCCCCGCCGATCTGGCCAAGGAGGGGGTCCGTGTGGTCATCGGTGACCCGGAGGCTACCCCCATCGGCAAGATCGCCGTGCAGCTTTTTGAGGACTTCGGCATTACCGATCAGGTGGACATCGTGTCCAATACCGCCACCGCTCCCGCCATGACCATCGCTCTGGCCGCCGATGAGTGCGACGCCATCATTGTGTGGAAGGAGAACGTCAGCGCCGACCAGGGGGAGATCGTGGACAGCGCCGGGATGGAGGCCTATGTCAAGACCATCCCCGCCGCCCGGCTGACCTGCTCGGCGGACGCTGAGGCTGCCGACGCCTTCGCGGAATTTCTGAACGGCCAGACCGCCCAGGACATCTGGACCAGCTACGGCTATGAGCTGGCGGGATAAACGCCCGTTAAAACCCTTTGAGTGGGGCTTTCTGGTGCTGCTGCTGGCGGTGCTGCTCTATGTGGCGGCCAGCCTGTGGGGGGTGGTGGCCGGGGGCCTGCCCAACCTGGGCCGTGCTCTGGCCGACGGGGAGATCCGGTTTGCCGTGGGGCTGAGTCTGTGGACCACCACCCTGTCCACCCTGCTGTGCATCCTCATCGGCATCCCCTGCGCCTATCTGCTGGCCTTCACGCCTCTGCCCGGCAAGCGGTGGGCGGAGGCCCTGCTGGAGCTGCCCCTGGCCTTACCCTATCTGGTGCTGGGCCTGTGCCTGCTCACCCTTTTTTCCTCTCCCTTCGGCAAGGCCCTGAAAGAGCTGGGCCTGCGGCTGGTATTTGACCCAAAGGGCATTGTGGCGGTCCATCTGCTCATCAACCTGCCCTTTGTGATCCATCTGGCCGCCCAGGCTTTCCGGCAGATCGACCCGGAGCTCCCCCTCACCGCCCAGACTCTGGGGGCCACCCGGCTCCAGGCCTTTCGCTACATCACTCTCCCCCTGTGCCGCCCGGCCCTGCTGTCGGCCTTTCTGCTGGCCTGGAGCCGGGGCATGGGGGAGTTCGGCGCCACCCTGATGCTGGTGGGGGTCACCCGGCTGAAAACCGAGACCCTGCCCGCCAGCATCTACCTTAATATCTCTACCGGCGACAACGGCATGGCGCTGGCGGCGGCTCTGCTGCTGCTTTTGCTCTCCCTGGCGGTCCAGGGGGTAAGCCGTCTGGCCGGACGAAAAGGAAGGGATCTGTAACATGGACCGGCATACCCTGTATGAGACCCTGCGCGCCGCTCTGGCCGCCGCCCTGGAGGAGCACGGCCTTACCGGCTCGGCGGTGACCATCAAAGCCCGTGGGCTGACGCCGGAGGAGGCCATCGGCCACACCCAGCGCACCGACTACCCCATCCTCACCGGCAAGGAGGTCATGCTGATGGCCGACTTCCAGGGAGCGAAGGGCCAGGCCTTCACCGACGCCCCCGCCCAGTTTGAGGGGGCTTTGGACCAGGTGCTGGCTTTGGATCTGGAGGGGGACCCTCACAGCCGGGGGCTGTTCATCGCCGCCCTGAACGCGGTGATGAAGTATCTGGGTCGGGCGGACAACACCGTCCACTGTAAGGACGGCGGGCCGGAGTTCTGTGCCCGCCACATGGTGGAGTGGGTGGCCGACCACTATGGCACTCCGAAAATCGCCCTGGTGGGCTTCCAGCCCGCCCTCATCGCCGCCCTGTCCCGGCGCTTTTCTGTGAAGGTGCTGGACCTGAACCCGGACAACATCGGCAAAGTGAAGGACGGCTGCCCGGTGCTGGACGGGGAGGCGGACCGCCAGGCTGTGGTGGACTGGGCCGACCTGGTGCTGTGTACCGGCAGCACCCTGTGCAACGGCACCATTGTGGACTACCTGGACCTGGACAAAGAGGTGGTGTTCTTCGGCACAACCCTGGCGGGGGCCGCCCCCATTCTGGGGCTGAAGCGGGTCTGCTTTGCCGACCGGAGCCAGGAAGAAGCCTGACAGAGGCAAAAAACAAAACGGCCGCCGAAAGGCGGCCGTTTTTGGCGCTTTTGGGATCAGTTCAGGTGCTGGACCAGGTAGGGAATGGCGCGCTCAAATTCCACGCCGTACCAGTTGGCGTCGGGAGATTCCAGGGTGCAGCGGATGGATTCCACCGTGTAGTCGGCGGCCAGGGCCAGGGCATCCCCCAGCTCCAGGCCACGCATGAGGCCGCCCACGCAGGTGGAGGCAAACACGTCGCCGGTGCCGTGGAAGCTGGCGGGCAGGTGCTGGGTGAAGTAGCTGCCGTACTGGCCGGTGACCTTGTCGTAATACATGACGCCCAGCTTGTCCGGCTCAAAGCTGACGCCGGTGAGGGCCACATACCGGGGACCCAGAGCGGCCAGAGCCTGGAGCATCTCCTTAATATAGACCTCGTCATGCTCCGTGCGGTAGGGCAGGCCGGTGAGCAGGCTGGCCTCGGTCAGGTTGGGCAGGATCAGGTCGGCTTTGGCGCACACCCTGGCCATCTGGGCGGGGAAGTCGGGCCCAAAAGCGGGGTAGAGCTTGCCGTTGTCCGCCATCACCGGGTCCACCACAATGAGGCTGCCCTCCCGCCGGAAGGCATCAAAGAAGGCGCACACATAGTCGATCTGCTCCGCGGAGGCCAGATAGCCGGTGTAAACGGCGTCAAAGCCCAGGCCGCTCTCCTTCCAGTGGGCGGCAATGGGCTCAATCTGGTCGGTGAGATCCTTGCAGGTGAAGCCGGAGAACATGGTGTGGGTGGACAGCACCGCCGTGGGGACGATGGAGCACTCCACGCCCATGGCCGAGATGATGGGCAGGGCTACCGTCAGGGAGCATTTGCCCAGGCAGGACACATCCTGAATGCTGACGATCCGTTTCAAGAACCGCACTTCCTTTCTGGTTTCGTTGGGTGCAGTATAACAGAGAAACTGACCTTATTAAAGTGTCACATATTGCTTTTTTAGTAAGGCCAGATCTGGGAAAAACTGCGTGAAGTCCGGTTTCTGCGGTTGCACATTGACACACAGGCGTATATAATAAATAAGATCCGGCGAAAAAGCCGGATCTCAGCAAAAAACCTACTATTGTATCACCATTTCCCCCTCCAGCGTTGTGTTTTGCGGTGCCGGACGGGGAGAGGAAGGAAGGAAACAGAGGCATGAATAAGCCTGTTCTTGTGGTCATGGCGGCGGGCATGGGCAGCCGCTACGGCGGGCTCAAGCAGATCGACCCCGTGGGGAGCCACGGCCAGATGATCATTGATTATTCTATCTATGATGCCCGGCGGGCCGGGTTTGAGACCGTGGTGTTTGTCATCAAACACCAGATCGAGGATACCTTCAAGGCTGCCATTGGCGACCGACTCAGCAAGGTCATCGACGTAAAGTACGCCTATCAGGAGCTGGACGACCTGCCCGAGGGCTACGCCGTGCCCGCCGGCCGGGTGAAGCCCTGGGGCACCTGCCACGCGGTGCTGGCCGCCGGTCAGGTGGTGGACGGTCCCTTTGCCGTCATCAACTCCGACGACTACTACGGCCCCCAGGCCTTCCGGGAGATCTATCAGTACCTGGAGAGCCATCCCGACCAGCCCGGCTGCTATGAGTACGCCATGGTGGGCTACCGCCTGGGCAACACCGTCACCGAGCACGGCCATGTGGCCCGGGGCGTGTGCGCCGAGGAGGGGGACCACTACCTGAAAGAGGTAGTGGAGCACACCCACATTGAGAAGGACGGGGCGGACGCCCGCTATACCGAGGACGACGGCCAGACCTGGACCCACCTCAGCGGCGATACCATCGTATCCATGAACCTGTGGGGCTTTACCCGCAGCTTCCTTACCGAGGCGCAAGCCCGGTTCCCCGCCTTCCTGGACAAGGCCCTGGCGGAAAATCCGGAGAAGGGGGAGTACTTCCTGCCCAGCGTGGTGACTCAGCTGCTGGAGGAGGGCAAGGCCCGGGTGAAGGTGCTCCGCAGCGCCGACAAGTGGTACGGCGTCACCTACCGGGAGGACAAGCCGGTGGTGGTGGCTGCGGTAAAGGCCATGACCGAGGCGGGCCTCTATCCCGACGATCTGTGGGGTGTGTGCGACCATGGCGCCTGCTGAGCAGTACTTACAGGAGGCCCTGAATGCCTTTGACTTTGGAGGAGAAGTGGTGGGCGCGGTGCGGTTTGGCTCCGGCCACATCAACGACACCTTCTGCGTCCACACCCAGCCGGGGGAGGACCCCTGCCGCCGGTTTATCCTCCAGCGGATCTCCCGCAACGCCTTCCACCACCCGGAACAGGTGATGGCCAACATTGCGGGGGTCACCAACTATCTGAAAAAGGAGATTGCCGCCGAGGGGGGCGATCCGGAGCGGGAGACCCTCTCCCTGTGCATCGCCCGGGACGGCAGCTACTACCATACCGACCCCGAGGGGGGCGCCTGGCGGGTGTACCCCTTCCTGGAGGACACCATGTGCCTCCAGTCCGCCGAGACGCCGGAGCGGTTTGCCGCCTCGGCCCGGGCCTTCGGCAAGTTCCAGCGGATGCTGAAGGACTACCCGGCGGAGACTTTGTACGAGACCATCCCCCACTTCCACGACACCGAGGCCCGGCTGGCCCGGCTGAAGGAAGTGGTGGCCGCCGATCCTGTGGGACGAGTGAAGGAGGTAGGCCCCGAGCTGGACTTTGTAGCCGCCCGGGAGGCCGACTGTTCCGTGGTGCTGGAGGCCCTGCGGCGGGGAGAGCTGCCCCTGCGGGTCACCCACAACGACACCAAGCTGAACAATGTGCTGATGGACCGCAAGACCGGCGAGGCGGTGTGCGTCATCGACCTGGATACCGTGATGCCCGGCCTGTCGGTCAACGACTTCGGCGACTCCATCCGGTTCGGTGCCAACCACTGTGACGAGGACGAGCGGGACATGAACAAGGTCCACTTCGACCTGAACCTGTTTGATGCCTACACCCAGGGTTTTCTGGAGGGGGCCGACGGGGCCCTCACCCCCGCCGAGCTGGACTACCTGCCCTGGGGCGCCCGGCTCATCACCCTGGAGTGCGGCATCCGCTTCCTCACCGACTACCTGGAGGGGGACAAATACTTCCGTATCCACCGGCCCGGCCAGAACCTGGACCGGTGCCGCACCCAGTTCAAGCTGGTGGCCGATATGGAGGCCTGCTGGGACAAGATGTGCTCCGCGGTAGATAAATATCGATAAGAAATGAGGCGCCTGTTGGAAAACTGCACAGGCCGCACAAAACCTCCGTCATTCCGAGAAGAACGGCCGCCCGGTGGGCGGCCGTTCTTCGTGGGAATCCGTCCCTTCTGCCGGGAAGACGGATTGCCACGCCAGCGTGCGCGCTGGCTCGCAATGACAGGTATGCGCAAACTGTCAATTTTCCAACAGGCGCCTCGTTTTTTATGCGGGCTGGTTGACTACTCCGGCAAAGAGGGGCTGGCCGGCGGCGCTGGTGAGGACAAAGAGGAAGGGCCGGTCCAGGGTGAAGTCCACCTGATCCTCCGGCGGCATGGCCCCGCCGGCCGCGGCCATCACGGTGAAGGCGGCGGCGGTGACGCCCTCCTCATCCACCGCCACCCGGGCGGCGTGGGTGGCCTGAGTGACAGAAATGTCCTCCACAGCTTCCGTCATGGGAGTGAAGTCGGACACCGCCGGGTCAAACACGTCGGTGATCCCCATGGCCTGCAATCCCTCAATCAGATCCAGCTGGCCGGACACGTCAAATTTGGGCATGGACAGGTTGACTCTGAGGTACTTCTGGTTTTCCCATTCCCCGTTGGAGAGCAGGAACTCCATGACCTCCGGGTCGTCCAGCAGCTGATCTACGCTCACCCCTTCGTCGGGCAGGACCATCCACAGGGTACCGCCGTACAGCACGGACTTCCCCACGGCGGAGAACTGATCCCCCCAGCAGTAGCTGCCGGAGGAGGAGCTGTGCATGAAGTCGCACTTTACGTCCCCGTCGGGGGCGTGGAACGTTTCGGGGGCGGTGTTGTCCGGGTTGAACTCCTGGGACCACCGGCCCTGGTAGTAGACGGTGGTGGCCAGGGCCAGCACGGTCTCCGGGTCCAGGCTCACCTGGCCTGCCGCCTCCTTCAGCAGCCCGCCGGTCTGGTCGTTGAGCCAGGCTTGCAGGGCCTGGTCCAGCTCGGCGGAGCCCATCTCCCCCTGGTAGGAGGAGGCGTAGTAGGTGTCGGCCAGGGTGTCCAGGGTGGACTGGTTGAAGGGTACATCCTCGTTGAGCCACAGGGAGGAGGCCAGCACGCTGGTCAGCATCCCGTCGTCGCTGTAGTTGGCGTTCCACAGGGCCCTGGCCTGGGCCCGCAGGGTGTCGATGCTGTCCTGCCCCAGCAGGTCCAGGATCTGCTGGCGGCTGCTGCCGTCGGTGAGCTCGGCCAGCATCCCAAGAGCGAAGTAGATGTTCAGGGGGGAGCACACCTTGTTTTCTGTCCCTCTGTCCCCCAGGAACTGGCGCAGGGTAGCGGTATAGTATCCCTCCAGCCCGCTGTCATAGCCCTCGGGCTGGTTCAGCTGGGCCTTTTGGCTGGTCCGCCAGGTGTCGTAGTCGGCGCTCCAGCGGTCGGAATCCAGGGAACCGTCGGGGTTGAGATAGTCCATCTCGTTGGGGTAGGGGGCCATGTCCGGATACTCCGCCACCGCCAGGGCGGAGGCCTGGCCTGTCAAAGGGCTGCCTCCGGGCCAAAGTACAATGCCGATGACGATGGCGGCGGCTGCCGCCACGGCGGTAAGCCCCATCCACAGGGGGCGGCGGTGAGGCGCTTTTTGGGGCGGTTTATCCGCCTGAGCCACCAGTTCCGGGTCTACGTGCTCCAAGCTGTCCAACAGATCATCCGCTTTCATACCGTAAATCCCTCCTTGATCAGGTGGTCCCGCAGCCGCTGCCGGGTGCGGAACAGGGTGGTTTTCACCTTGCTCTGGGTGAGCCCGTACCGCCGGGCGATGGCGGCGATGGGGTCGAAGAACCAGTACCGCCGCAGGAAAAGGTTCCGGGCCTCCTCAGGCAGGGCCTTGAGAAAGGCGTTCAGGCTCTCGCCCAGGGCCAGCGCGTCCACCAGCGCCTGGGTGTGGTCGGGTCCGGGGAGGCAGTCCTCCAGCTCCTGAGTGAGAACGGTGAGCCGGGCCAGCTGCCGCCGGCGGGTGAGGGCCCGGCAGCGGTCCAGCACCGTGTGGCGCATGAGCCGGGCCAGGAAGGGGAAGAGGTAATCCCTGGGCTGGTGGGGCGGGATGCTGTCCCAGGCCATCAGGTAGGCGTCGTTTTCGCACTCCTCCACCGTCAGCCGGTCGGGCAGCAGCCGGAAGCCCAGCTGCCGCAGGCGGCTGCCGTACTTGTCCGATGCCGCCCGGATGCCTCCCTCGTCCCGGGTCAGAAATAAAGTCACAATCTGGGCGTCCTCCACGGTACTCACTCCTCTCCTGTGGGCTGGTGAAAAGGCCTTTCACCCCTGTCAGCGAGTTGGGAGGGGAAAAGGTTACAGTCAGAACAAATTTTTTGTGAAAAAAGGGGCCTGCGGCGGCAGGCCCCTTTTGGTTTAAAGCTGGGGGAAGGGCTGAGGAATCAATTCCCCGGCGCAGTAGCGGGCAGCGATGTTCCGGTCGTCCCCGTCGTAGAGGAACTGCTCCAGCCGCTCGAAGGGGGTGCGCTCCACCAGGGCATCCAGAGCGGAGGGGCGGAGCACCAGCGCGTCAAACTCAAAGCCGGGCAGAAAGGCCCCAACCTGACCGAAGAAGGAGCCTGCCCCACGGGTAGCAAGGTAGAAGGCCTCCGTCAGAGAGAGGGAGGGCTGGTCCGGGTGGGTCAGCCAGTTCAGCTTGGAGGCCTGCACCGTAGCGGTGACGCTGCGGCTCAGGTTGGCGGCATGGCCGCCGGCCACATCGCTGGCTACGCAGCACCGCAGGCCCAGCACCAGGTCCTGCCGCAGGGGCATGATGCCGCTGGACAGGTTGGTGTTGGACAGGGCGCAGTGGGCCAGCATGACGCCTTTCTCTCTCAGTAGGGCCTTTTCACCGTCGGAAAGATGGATGGCATGGGCCATGATGGTCTTGTCCTGCCGCAGCAGCCCGAAGTGCTCATACACCTGGGTGTAGGTGGGGATGTCCGGGTGGAGCTGAGCCACCCAGGCCACCTCGCTTTGGTTCTCCGACAGGTGGGACTGGATGGGCAGGTCATATTTCTCTCCCAGCCGGCCCAGCCCGTCCATCAGCTTTGCCGTGGTGGAGGGGACGAACCGGGGGGTGAGGATGAAGCCGGTGCGGCGCAGCTCTTCCCGGCTGCGGCAGATCAGCTCCTCGGTGTCCGCCAGGGAGGCGCCGGTGTCCTCCTGAAGCTCCGGGGGAGAGTTGCGGTCCATGTTCACCTTGCCGATGAGGCCGCGGAGGCCGGAGGCCTCGGACAGCTCCATAAGACGCCATGCCGCCTCCTTGTGGACGGTGGCAAAGGCGGCAAAGCGCAGGGTGCCTACCGCCCACAGGTGGTTGAGGAAGGCCTTCCACGCCCTGTCGGCAAAGGAGGAATCGGCAAAGCGGGCCTCCGCCGGGAAGGTGTAGGTCTCCAGCCAGGGCAGCAGCTCCTTGTCGTAGCCGATGCCCCGGTTAATGATCTGGGGGGCGTGGATGTGCAGGTCGGTAAAGGCAGGGATGATCAGGGCGTCCCCCCAGTCCTCCACCGGCTGACCGGCGTACTCCGGGGGCAGAGTGTCATACAGACCAACGATAGTCTCTCCCTGGGAGATTAGATAGGCCTCAGGACGTACCTCCAGCGTCCCCAGTTTGGGAGTGTGTAGGAAGGTTCCTTTCAGGATCATGTGGTACTCCTTTCAGAGTTGAAAAGAATCAGGGTACCAGTTCCACGGTATAACCCAGCTCACGCAGGCCGCTGACAATGCCGCCGGGGTCCACCATGTGGCCGGCGCCCACCGCCATAAAGTAGGTGTGGCTGCCCTCAGTCTCCAGATAGCCCGCGGCGGCCTCGATCATGCCGGGGTCCCGCTCGGTGAACAGCTTGGAGTTGAGCTCGTCGGTGCTGTTGATGATGGCGGCCTTGTCATAGACCTTGGAGAAGGCCTCCGGGTCCCGGTCCTTCCAGGCCGCGAACATGGCGGAGAGGATCTCCTCCTGTGCCTGGAGGGCCTCGCCGATCTCAGGGGAAGTGGCGGCGCCGGACAGGGTGCTCTCAAAACCGGCCAGGGCGGAGTCCAGATAAGACTCCTGATACTCGGGGGAGAGACCGTCGAAGATGCCGCCCTGGAAGGCGTAGGTCTCCACCGCGCCGATAGCCTTGCCGGCGTTGACGGCGGCGGCGTTCACATAGCTGTCGATGGCCATGGCGTTGCTGCCGGTGGTGTCGTCCTGCATGGACAGGGTGGAGAGGGTGGAGGCCAGAGCCCAGGGCTTATAGGCATCCAGGGCGTTGGGGTCCATGCCCAGGGCGGCAGCGGCGGCCTGTACCCGCTGATAGAGCTCGGGGCTGATGTGGTCGGCCAGAGTGGTGCCGTCCTGATAGGTCTGGAGGCTCTGAAGCAGGGCGATACCCTCCTGGTCGTTCAGATCCAGCTCAAAGATAACCTCCTCGGAGGCCTGAATGGCGTCCCGGAGAGATTTGTGGAGGGGATAGACGTTGTCCCGGTCCAGATGTATGGTGCCCAGCAGGTACAGGGTGTTATCCCCGTTGGTGGCCTTCCACAGCAGACCCTTGGAGCCGGCGTCCTGCCCGTCATAGATGGCCAGGATCAGCCGGTTGGCCATGACCATGGCCTCCTGATAGGTGCAGGTGCGCTCCTGGGCCAGGCTTGCGCCGTCTCCCTGGACCACGCCCAGCCCGGTCAGAAAGGCCTCCGGGCCCTCCTCCACGCCGGGCAGGTCATAAGTGGCCGCCTCTTGATACAGGGCGTTCATCACGCCGCCCCGGGTGGTGTCTACCACCAGGCCCACGGCGTCTGCCGTCCGGGGTTCCAGCTCCAGCAGGGCCAGCTTGCCGGCCACCACCCTGGTCATAGATTCCAGCTGCTCCATGGTCACCGGGCTTTGGATGTAGGTGGTGTAGTTATCGTCCACCAGACCCAGGGCATAGCTGTCGGCCAGAGCGCTCACTGCCCAGGAGGAGGGCTGCTGAGGCTCCGCCGCCAGCGCAGGGAGAGCCAGCAGAGCGGCGGAGAGCAGACCGGCCAGTGCTTTTTTCAACAGGTTCCGTTTCATAGAGGGATGCTCCTTTCCTTATGTGGAGAATGGTGTGTTTACGTCAGACTGAGGCTGGCGATGTACTGCTTGGCGGTGCGGGGCGTTCGGCCGGGATGTCTCATCTCCCAACGGCCGGCGCCGGTACGAAGGGTCTCCCGGTCCATGGTCACGCCGTACAGAGCGGCCATTTTTTCCACCAGGTCCAGGAATTCAGCCTTGTTCAGAGCCAGATAGGGAATACGCAGGCCGAACCGCTCGGCCAGAGAGGTCTTTTCCTGGATGGTCTCGCTGGCGTCCACCTCGTCCCCCGCCCGGTCGGAGAAGGTCTGCCGCACCAGGTGGCGGCGGTTGGAGGTGGCGTAGATGGCCACGTTGGCGGGGCGGCGCTCCAGACCGCCCTCCAGGATGGTTTTCATGACAGAATAGGTGGTGTCGTCCTGATCGAAGGCCAGATCGTCGATAAACAGGATGAACTTGAGCCGCCGCCCGCCCAGCTTGCGGATGAGCCGGGGCAGATCGGCCAGCCCCTCCTTCTGTACCTCGATGAGCCGCAGGTCCTCAAAGCCGGGCCGGGAGAGCAGGCTCTTTACCGTGGCCGACTTGCCGGTGCCGCTGTCGCCGAAGAGCAGCACGTTGTTGACGTGGTGGCCCTCCAGCATGGCCCGGGTGTTGGCGATGACCTGGTCCCGCTGGAGCTCGTAGCCCAGCATCTCGTCGGGGCCGGGACAGTCGGGCTCCTCCACCGGGAAGAGCTGGCCGTCCTCCCACAGGAAGGCACGGCTGCGGGCGAAGAGGCCGGAGCCGTGGGCACGGTAGAAATCGGTGAGCCCCTCAAAGGTGAAGGGACAACCGGCGGGCCACCGGGGCAGGCCCTCCAGCACCGGCAGCAGGGCGGGGTCGGCCTTCCGGGCCATGGCGGCGATGAGCTGCCCGCAGTCCAGCTCACACAGCTGGGCGAAAATGGCCACGTCCCGGCGGGCGGCCTCCTCCAGGGCGGGGTCTGACCCGCCCTCCTCGGCCAGCCGGGCGTAGGGGGACTCGGTATAGCGCAGCTGGTCATACAGCCAGTCTCCCAGGCCGGGATACCGGCCCTCCCGCAGGGTATAGAAGAGGCTGGCGTAGGCCTCCGCCGCCCCGGCGGTGTCGCCAAGGGCCAGCTTGTCCAGCAGAGTACGCACCAGACCCAGCTCGTGGGTGTCCAGAATATGCCGGTAAGCGGCCACGTCTCCCAGAGCGAAGCGCAGGGTTTCCATTATCATGTCGGGCTCCTCCTTGTCTGTGTCCATTTTATGCGAGGAGGAGCCTGCTGTCAATGCAAAGGCTTGACTTGCGCTCCGGTTTTCCGTATGCTTGAGGAAACGGGCATAGAGAAAGGAAGTCTTGTTTATGCTGTTACAGGATCAGCGGGAGCAGGTGGTGGAATACGGCAAAAAGCTGGTCACCACCGGCCTGACCGATGGAACCTTCGGCAATCTCAGCGTATTTGACCGGGAGAGCGGCCTCATGGCCATCAGCCCCTCCGGCATGGACTATTTTGCCACCACCCCGGAGGACGTGGTGGTAGCCGACCTGGAGGGCAAGGTGGTGGAGGGCAAACGCAAGCCCTCCAGTGAACTGGACCTCCACCGGCTGTTTTACCAGCGGCGGCAGGACGTGAACGGGGTGGTCCACACCCACTCCACCTTCGCTACGGTGCTCTCCTGCCTGCGCTGGAACATCGAGCCGGTCCACTATCTGGTGGCCTACGCCGGGCGGCAGGTGCCCTGCATCCCCTACTATCCCTTCGGCTCTCTGGAGCTGGCCGAGGCGGCCTGGGAGGGGATGAAGGAGGAGTACAACGCCTGCCTGCTGGGCAACCACGGCCTGCTGGCGGTGGGGGGCAGCCTGTCCTTCGCCTTTGACGCCGCCCAGCAGCTGGAGTTTCTGGCCAAGGTGTACTACTACACCAGGCAGGCCGGGGGCGGCGTGAACCTGACGCCGGAGGAGCTGGAGGCGGTGCTGGGTAAGTTCCAGAGCTACCGCCAGGCCTGAGCCTTGCATTTTAGCCCGGTTCAGAGTACAATCTGGACTGGAAACCAAGAGAGAAGGAAGTGAACCAATGGATCGGGAGGAAGCCTTTGAATTTCTGGACCGGACCGCCCGGGGGATCGCGGAGATGTTTGGCTCCACCTGCGAGACGCTGGTCCACGACATGGGGGACCCCAGGCACCCCATTTTATCCATTTATAACGGCCATGTATCCGGCCGGACGGTAGGCTCCACCATGGACATCCTGGGCACCGCCAAGGAGCTGGACCAGGACGCTCTGGTCACCGATTTCGTCAACCTCTACGCCACCACCCCCTCGGGCCAGCAGATCAAGAGCAGTACCTTCCACCTCATCGGGGAGGACTTCAACCTGGCCCTGGGCATCAACTTTGACTACAGCTCTCTGGTCTATGCCAACCGCATCCTGGTGGATCTGATGAGCGCCGAGGCCGACCTGCAAAGCGCCATGTGGCACGGCGGGGAGGGTCAGCTGACCCAGATCTTCGAGGAGTGCCTGGCGGCGGTAGGCAAGCCGGTGAACGTGCTGACCAAGCGGGACCGGATGAAGATCATTGCCCTGTTGGACCAGAAAAACGCCTTTTCCTTCCGCAAGTCGGTGCCCTTTGTGGCCAAGCGGCTCCAGGTGTCCCGGTATACGGTGTACAAGTACCTGGGGGAGCTGACCGGCGCCGCCGGCGGAGATGAAAAACCCAAGGAGGAATAAGTTCCATGTATCAGGATCAAATCAACGCCTATTTTGACGACCCGGCCCGCCGGCAGCAGCTGGTGGAGGCCATTTCCCGACTGGTGCGTATCCGCAGCGTCCGGGAGGAGGCCCAGCCTGGAATGCCCTTTGGTCCCGGCCCCGCCGCCGCCCTGGCGGAGGGCCTGAAGCTGGCGGAGGAGCTGGGCTTCTCCGTCAAGAACTACGACAACTATGTAGGCGCTGTGGACTTCAACGATCAGGAGACCCAGCTGCATATCCTGTGCCACCTGGACGTGGTGGGGGAGGGCACCGGCTGGACGGTGACGGAGCCCTATGAGCCCATCGAGGTGGACGGGATGCTGTACGGCCGTGGCACCGACGACGACAAGGGCCCGGTGGCCGCCGTGCTGCTGGCCATGCAGGCCGTCCGGGACCTGGGTGTGCCCCTGAAGAAGAATGTCCGGCTGCTGCTGGGCACCGACGAGGAGAGCGGCTCTGAGGATATCGCCTATTATTATAGTAAGGAGCCCTACGCCCCCTGTACCTTCTCTCCCGACGGCGAGTTCCCCGTTATCAACCTGGAGAAGGGCAGCTACAAGCCGGTGTTCACCAAGACTTGGGCGGCGGAGAGCGCCACTCCCCGGGTGAAGGAGCTCCACGGCGGGTTCCGCATCAACGTGCTGCCTCCCGAAGCGGAGTGTGTGGTGGCCGGCCTGTCCGCCGAAGCGGCTCAGCCCTACTGCGACAAGGCTGCCGGTGAGACCGGCGTCATCTATGTGCTTACCGAGCGGGGGGATGACCTACACATCCTGTGCAAGGGCAAGGGCGCCCACGCTTCCACTCCGGAGGAGGGCGTCAACGCCATCACCGGCCTGATCCATCTGCTGTGCGCTCTGCCCCTGGCAAAGGTGGGCTCCACCGCCGCCCTCCATGCCCTCAACGCCCTCTTCCCCCACGGGGACTGCGCCGGTAAGGCCCTGGGCATTGCTCAGGCCGACGAGATGTCCGGTCCGCTGACCCTGGCCTTCTCCCTGCTGGAATTGAACGACACCGGCCTGTCCGGCCAGTTCGACAGCCGGGTGCCGGTGTGCGCCAACGAGGAAAACTGCAAGGCCGCGGCTGAGGCTGCCTTCGCCAAGTTCGGCTTTACTGCCGAGGGCGGAATGCAGGCCCCCCATTATACCCCCGCCGACACCCCTCTGGTCAGCACCCTGCTCAAGTGCTACGAGCAGTACAGCGGCCGGAAGGGGGAGTGCCTGGCCATCGGCGGCGGCACTTACGTCCACGATATCCCCGGCGGCGTGGCCTTCGGCTGCGCCATGCCCGGCTTCAACGGCAATATGCACGGGGCTGACGAGCACACCTGCATTGCCGACCAGCTCACCGCCGCCAAGATCTTCGCTCAGGCCATCATTGACCTGTGCGGCTGATGGAAACCCATTGATTGCGTAAAAAGGCCGAAATCTCCAAACAGGGGATTTCGGCCTTTTTGTATAAAGAAAACCACTCGCTAGGCGAGTGGTTCAAAAAAGCCTAAGGCGATGAAAAAGATAAAAAAACTCCCTTTGCTATAATAGGAGTGCGGTCTGCCAACTGCACAAACG
>NZ_NFIL01000034.1:0-26766 GCF_002161755.1 Flavonifractor sp. An4
AGCATATCTTTGATTCGATTCCATTCACTTTCTGTGAGTTCATATCGTTTTGTTCCCATATCAATAGTTTACTAAATCATATCCGTTTGTGCAACTTTTGTTTTTCAAACATGGCCTAGATTAAAAGCTCTTTTTGAGGAAGTAAAAATTTTTTGGTATAAGAATAAACCAATGGTATCTTTTTTTCTAAATAATCTCGAGTATATAGATGATGTATCTTTTCTTGCCGGTGCAGTATATGCTGACATACTAAATAATGGACATATTGATTTTTCCTTATTAGGAAAAAAGAGAATTATAAATGATCCTCTGTCCAAGATGAGTGTATTCTTTCAGAAAGATAGTTATCTAATTAATTATGATAGGATAAAAAATTACGTATATACGACCGCAACAGATCTATATGATGTACTAGATTACTGGAACCAAGACTTTTGGGTAATTCCATTGGATAATGTAAATAATCAACAACGGGCTCAGGAAATGAAAGAACTATCGCGCCTTTCCCAAAAATTTATATTAGCACTGTTTGATTATCAATACGAAACTATTGATATTTTTACAGAAAATAATACATCATTTGAAGATATTGAAAAGCACTTAAATCCATCCGCTTTATCATGTCTAGTTTATTCGGCAGGTTCAGATACCACTTTAAGTTTACGAACACGCATAGAAAAATTTTGTCAAGCAACTCTTGACTACAATACTATTAAATCTCAAATGACGGAACCAGAAATTTTTTTAATGACCACAGCACAAAATATTATGCAATGTCTTGATATCTTTCTTCTTGCACAAGAATACAAAATGGTTCCTTTTATACGGAATGATATAGTCATTTGCTATTTAATTTTATTAGTGAACTATATTTCACACATAGCAGATGAAGATATGCTTAATCGTTGCATCATTGCATATATAGCACAAGCGAAATATGATTTTGGAGATATCTCTTATCATGATTTTATCGAAACCTTTGGAAATGGAAAACTGGTCAATACAGTATTAGATCAAATGAAATCAAACAACACTTTATTTCCAAAGGCAACTCCAAATGATATAGGGGTAATATTGGATCAACACTATTTTCGTAAATTTAAAGCTTAAATATTAAATACAGCACCATAGGCTTAAAACCCACGGTGCTGCACACAGTTTATTCAGTCTTGTCTGTCACTTCCTCCATCTTCAACCAATCTTCAAAGGACTTCCTGGAGATGCGGATCATGTTGCCAATGCGGATCGTCTTGAACAATCCGGAGTTGGCGAGTTTATAGGCCGAAGCGCGGCCGATACCAAGAATGGCTGCGATGTCATTCACGGTGTATGTTCTGCTTTGGGGCGTTCCTTTTTCGTTGGGTGTGTTGGTGCTCATAAAATGATCCCCCCTTGCTAATAGCATTTTGAAATGGCCCCTGGAAGCCCTCTGTCACAAGGGGTTCCTGCTAATACCTTGCTAATACGACATTTGAAAAGCCGTTGTAAGGCAGCATATTTCAGGGGAATTTGTGCAAATTGACCTGCCTCCGGGCAGCATAATTTGCGAAGAAACAACACGGGAAGATATGATATGAACAATTTACGAAATGGTACGCCGTACTCCTAAGCGGTAGGTCGGAGGTTCGAATCCCCTCAGGCGTGCCAAAAACCGCAGCAGACCCCATGCCGGGCCTGCTGCGGTTTTTCTTTGCCCTCTCAGCTCAGAACGTTCCGTTTTTATATTTTTCCTTATGGGCTTCGATGAGCCCCGGATCATCAAAGTAGTTGATTTTCATGGCGGCCTTGACCTCGTTCAGGGTGACCTGGGCGATTGTCAATAGCCTGAAAAAATAAAATAAAATGCAGCGCAGCGTTTACGGGTTCTGGGACTCCTCTTTCTGACGGCCCATTGCCTCCCGGGTCATCTTCCCATCCTCATAGAGCTGGATCTTATAGTTGAGCCGGTCCAGAGACTGCTGGATCTCCTCCATCCGGGCCAGCAGCAGATCCCGCTGCTCCATCAGCAGGGCCTTGCGGGCTTCGATGGTGGCGTCCCCCTGGCGGAACAGCTCCACATATTCCACCAGCGCCTCGATCTGGACCCCGGCGGAGCGCATACACTTCATCAGTTCGATCCACTGGCAGGATTCCTGATCGTAGTCCCGGATACCGCTCTTGTTCCGGGGCACCAGGGGGATCAGGCCGATCCGCTCATAGTAGCGCAGGGTATCCGCGCTCAGGCCGTACTGCCGGCTGGCTTCCGCAATGGTCAAAGAGATCGCCTCCTGTTCTGTTGCCGGTATTGTAGCACCTGGAGTGGACTCCAAGTCAAGAGATTTTAAAACTTTATGGAAAAAGGGCAAGAAGCGCTTGACATGGAGTGCACTCCAGGTGGTAGCGTAGAGACAAACATCCAACAGGAGGAATCAAGATGGTTTATCGGGACTTTCAGGGAATCAAGCTGTCCGCTCTGGGCATGGGCTGTATGCGCCTGCCGGTGGTGGACGGAAAAGACGACCAGGTGAATCAGGCGGCGGTGGAGGAGATGGTGGCCTGCGCCATGGACAGCGGCGTCAACTACTACGACACCGCCTGGGGCTATCACGGAGGCAACTCGGAGCTGGCCATGGGCAAGGCCCTGGCGGCCTATTCCCGGGAAACCTTCTATCTGGCGGACAAATTCCCCGGCTACGACCTGTCCAACATGGATAAGGTGGCGGAGATCTTTGAGGCTCAGCTGAAAAAGTGCCAGGTGGAATACTTCGATTTTTACCTCTTCCACAACGTGTGCGAGATGAATATCGACGCCTATCTGGACCCCAAGTACGGCATTCTGGACTACCTGCTGGAGCAGAAGAAGAACGGCCGCATCAAGCACCTGGGCTTCTCCTGCCACGGAGCCATGCCGGTGCTCAAGCGCTTTCTGGAGGCCTATGGGAAGCACATGGAGTTCTGTCAGCTCCAGCTGAACTATGTGGACTGGCAGTTCCAGGAGGGGAAGGAAAAGGTGGAGCTGCTGGGACAGTACCACATCCCTGTGTGGGTGATGGAGCCCCTGCGGGGCGGGCGGCTGGCCCGGCTCACCCCGGAGGAGGCGGCTCCGCTGAAGGAACTTCGGCCGGAGGAGGGGGCGCCCGCCTGGGCCTTCCGGTTCCTTCAGACCGTCCCCGGCGTGGTGGTGGTCCTCTCCGGTATGTCCGATCTGGCCCAGACCAGGGACAACCTGGCTACCTTTGCCGCTGAGGCCCCCCTCAGCGATAGGGAGTGGGAGACCGTGCTGGAGGTGGGCCGGCGCATGACAGCCCCGGAGGCCCTGGCCTGTACCGGCTGCCATTACTGCGTCAGCCACTGTCCTCAGGGGCTGGACATCCCCCATCTGCTGGCCCTGTACAACGAGCACCGCTTCACCGGCGGCGGCTTTATCGCCCCCATGGCCCTGTCTGCGCTGCCTAAGGAGAAGCAGCCCAGCGCCTGTGTGGGCTGCCATAGCTGCGAGGCGGTGTGTCCCCAGCAGCTGAAGATTGCCCAGGCTATGGCGGACTTCAGCGCCAAGCTCTGAGCCGGGCAGGGAAGGGACCGGTATTTTCCCGGGAGAGCAGTCGTTTTTCAGGCTGGTTTCAGGTTGCCACGGTATGATAAAGTAGAAAATGAGGTGACGACCGTGAAGATCCTGATCGTGGAAGACGAACATCTGCTGGCGGAATCCATCGGCGCTCTGCTGGAAAACCAGGGGTTTGAGGTGGAGATGGCCTTTGACGGGGAGACCGGGATGCAGTACGCCGAGCTGGGAGTGTACGATCTGCTCATTCTGGACGTGATGATGCCCGGCCTGGACGGCTACGAGGTAGCCCGGCGGGTACGGGCCCGGCGGCTGGGCGTGCCCATCCTGATGCTCACCGCTAAAAGCGGCCTGGAGGACCGGATCGAGGGGCTCAACGCCGGGGCGGACTACTATCTGACCAAGCCCTTTGATGTGCGGGAACTGCTGGCCTGCATCCACGCCCTGCTCCGCCGACAGGGTCCCCAGGTGGACCAGATGGAGCTGGGCAATACCACCCTGGATCTGTCCTCCGCCCTGCTGCAATGCGGCAGCAAGCGGGTGCGCCTGTCCGCCAAGGAATTTGAAGTGATGCGCTTTTTGTTCCAGGCGGGGGGGCGCAACTGCTCCAAGGAGGCCATCCTGGCCAAGGCCTGGGGCTACGACTCCGACGCGGTGGAAAACCATGTGGAGGTATACATCGGCTTTTTGCGGAAAAAGCTGGCCAGCATCGGCTCCAACGTACGCATTGAGACCATCCGCAGGATGGGCTACCACCTGGAGGTGGACGGCGATGATTAAGCGGCTGCGGCTCAAGTTCGTGCTCATCAACATGAGCATTGTGTCCATCATGCTGGTGGTGATCCTGGGGCTGGTGTTCTACTTCACCAGCGCCAACCTGGAGCGGGAGAGTATGCGGATGCTGGAGAACATCGCCCTGCAGCCTGTGGGGCTGGGGGTGCCCGGCCAGCCCGGTGAGGACGTGCAGCTGCCCTTCTTCAAGCTGCAGCTGGGGCTGGGAGGGCAGGTGGTGGCCACCGGCGGCGGGTACTACGACCTGTCCGACCAGGCCCTGCTGGACCAGCTCATTGCCCAGACCAGCGCATCTCCCAAGTCCCTGGGGGTGCTGGAGGAGTATAACCTGCGCTACTACCGCCTGAACACCCCAGCCAACCAGTGCGTGGTCTTTTCCGACATCTCCAGCGAGCGGGCCACCCTGGACGGGCTGTTCAAAACCTGCGTGATCATTGGGTGCGTCAGCTTTCTGGGCTTTCTGTGGGGCAGCATTCTGCTGTCCAAGTGGGCGGTGCGCCCGGTGGAGCGGGCCTGGAAGGGGCAGCGGCAGTTTGTGGCCGACGCCTCCCACGAGCTCAAGACCCCCCTGACCGTGATCATGACCAACGCCCAGATGCTTCAGGACGGGGAGACCGGCGGCGCCGACCAGCGGCGGTTTTTGTCCAGTATCCTTGCTATGTCCCGGCAGATGAAGGAGCTCATCGAGCAGATGCTGGAGCTGGCCCGGGGGGACCACGGGGAGACGAAGGGGGTGTTCCAGCCGGTGGAGCTGAGCGGACTGGTGGAGGACACCCTGCTGCCCTTTGAGCCCATCTTTTTTGAGGCGGGCCTCACCCTGGACAGCCAGGTGGAGGAGCAGATCACCGTCTCGGGGGACTCTTCTCAGCTGGGCCGGGCGCTGGAGGCCCTGCTGGACAACGCCCGGAAGTATGCCAAACCCGGCGGCAGGGTGTGGGTGCGCCTGGAGCGGCGGGGCAGGGGCCGCTGCCTGCTGACGGTGGCCGACGAGGGGGAGCCCATTCCGCCGGATACACTGGAGCACCTGTTTGAGCGGTTTTACCGGGCCGATCCGGCCCACAGCCGGACGGGCAGCTTCGGACTGGGGCTGTCCATTGCCCAGAGCGTGGTGACTCGTCACCGGGGAAAGATCTGGGCGGAAAGCCGGGCGGGGATCAATTCCTTTTTTGTGGAACTGCCCTGTATGTAAAAGGGAGCGGCCTGCGGGCCGCTCCCTTTTTTGTCTAATTCAGGGTCCTTTCAGCACCGTTTCAGCATGGCCCGCTATAATGGCTCCGATACCAGCGCCGGCTGCTGCCGTGCGCGGCAAGGAGGTCCAATATGATAACCGTGGAACATCTGACCAAATGTTATGGGGATTTCCTGGCGGTGGACGATCTGTCCTTTGAGATCGACGAGGGCCATGTATATGGCTTTCTGGGGCCCAACGGGGCGGGAAAATCCACCACCATGAACATCATGACCGGCTGCCTGTCGGCTACCGGCGGTCATGTCAAGGTGGACGGGTACGATGTGTTTGAAACGCCCAAGCAGGCCAAACGGCGCATCGGCTATCTGCCCGAACAGCCCCCCCTCTACCTCAGCGAGACGCCGGAGGAGTACCTGCGCTTTGTGGGCCAGGCCAAGGGTCTGAAGGGGCAGGAGCTGGAGGAGCAGATCGCCGGGGTCATGGAGCAGACCAGGATCACGGAGGTGCGCCGCCGGCCCATCTCCGCCCTGTCCAAGGGCTACCGGCAGCGGGTGGGCATTGCCCAGGCTCTGCTGGGGGACCCCAGGGTCATTATCCTGGACGAACCCACCGTGGGACTGGACCCCATCCAGATCATTGAGATCCGTGATCTGATCAAACAGTTGGGCAAAACCCACACCGTGATCTTCAGTTCCCATATCCTCAGCGAGGTCCAGGCCATCTGCGACAAGATCCTCATCATCAACAAGGGAAAGCTCATTGCCTTCGAAACGCCGGAGCGCCTGGAGAAGCAGCTGCTGGCCCCCAGTGAGATCACCCTCACCGCGGAAGGGACGGAGGAGACGGTGCGCGCCATTCTGGCGGATGCGGCGCATATCACGCAGATGGAGATCAGGGAAGCGGGCGCAGAACGGGTCTGTGTCACCCTTAAAACCGACCTGGAGGATATCTGTCAGTTGTCCCGCCAGCTCTTCTTCCTCTTCGCGGACCGAAAGACGGCGCTGCTGGAGATGGCGCTGAAGAAAGCCAATCTGGAAGATATTTTCCTGGAACTGACGGAAAGTACGGACACGGCCACCCAACCGGAGGAAAGCGAGGCGAAGGAAGCATGAAAGCGGTTTTCAAGCATGAGCTGCGCAATTACTTTCACTCTCTCACCACCTATGTATTCGGCGCTTTTCTGCTGGCCTTTGTGGGTATCGGCGCCATGATTTTCAATCTCCAGGCGGCGGTAAGCAATTTTGAATATGTCCTGGAATTCGGCAGTCTGGTATTCGTGGTCATCGTGCCGATTTTGACCATGCGGGTCATCGCCGAGGAGAAGAAGCAAAAGACCGACCAGCTGCTCTACTCTCTGCCCATCACCACCGTCCAGGTGATTTTGGGCAAGTATCTGGCCCTGCTGGTGCTCTATCTCATCCCTCTGGCCATCATCTCCATCTATCCCCTGATTTTTGCCTAGTTTGGCCAGGTCTACCTGCCCACCGCTTACGGCTCCATCTTTGCCTTCTTCGTGCTGGGCGCCGCCCTCATCGCCGTGGGCACCTTCCTGTCCTCCCTCACCGACAACCAGGGCCTGGCCGCCGGTGTGGGCATCGCGGTGATTTTGCTCAACTACTGCAGCGTCAGCCTGTCGGAGTACGCCTCCGCCACCGCCCTGGGCTCGGTGATCGCCCTGCTGGTGATCTATGTTCTGATGGGCCTGCTCATCCGCTATGTAACCCGCAACGGCAGCCTGGCCTACTGGATCGCCTTCGCCCTGTCGGCGGCGACGGTGGCCCTGTTCGTCATCAACAGCCAGGCCTTTGAGGGCCTGCTGCCCAATATCATGAACCAGCTGTCCCTGTTTGAACGCTTTACCGCCTTTGTCAACGGGATCTTCGATGTGAGCGCCATCGTGTATTACCTGACAGTGATCGCCTTCTTCCTGTTCCTGTCGGTGCAGTCCCTGGAGAAGAGGAGGTATCACTGATGAAACTGCCGGTGCATTTGAATCCAAACGGCGGGAAAGGGCGCAAAAGAATCGCCTTCCAGGGCGGCTCCTACGCCCTGGCCATCTCCGCCATCGTGCTGGCCCTGCTGGTGGTGGTCAACGTGCTGGTGTCCATTCTGCCCACCAGCCTGACCCGGTTCGACATCAGCTCGTCTCAGCTGTACTCCATCACCAGCAACACCAAGTCGGTGGTCAACGCCCTGGAGGAGGACGTGACCATCTACTGGATCGTCCAGGCTGACGAGGAGGACCCCATTGTGGAGAATCTGCTGGACAAATACGACAGCCTGTCCGACCACATTTCCGTGGTGAAAAAGAACCCCGATGTCTACCCCACCTTCACCCAGCAGTATACCGATGAGACGGTGACCAACAACAGCCTGATCGTGGAGTGCGGGGACAAGAGCTGCTATATTTCCTACAGCGACATCTATCTCTATAAGACCGACCTCTACTCCTACGGCTACACCAGCGCCTCCTTCGACGGCGAGGGAGCCATCACCTCCGCCATCGACTATGTGGTCAGCGACGAGCTGCCCCAGCTCTATCTGCTGGAGGGCCACGGAGAGGCGGAGCTGCCCCAGACCTTCCAGGAGCAGCTGGAGAAGGACAACATCGAGACCCAGACCCTCTCCCTGCTGACGGTGGATACCATCCCGGAGGACGCCGGCTGCCTGATGATCTACAGCCCCTCCAGCGACCTGTCCCAGGAGGAAGCGGATATGCTCCGGGACTATATGGCCGGCGGCGGCAAGCTGCTGGTGATGGCGGGCCCGGTGGAGGACAGCAGCCTGGATAATCTGTACAGCCTGCTGGAGGACTACGGCGTCACCGCCGCCGAGGGCATTGTGGTGGAGGGCGGCCGGGACCACTACGCCTTCCAGATCCCCCTGGCCCTCATGCCCAATATGGCCCAGAGCGACATCACACAGCCCCTCATCGACGAAAACTACTATCCCATCGTGCCGGCAGCCACCGGTCTGACCGTCAGCGGCAGTCCCTCGGGCGCCACTGTGACCCAGCTGCTCACCACCTCGGACAGCGCCTTCAGCAAGGTGTCCGGCTATGAGATGACCACCTATGACAAGGAGGAGGGGGACATGGACGGACCCTTTGCTGTGGCGGTGTCGGTAGAGCTGGACGACGGCGGCGAGATGGTATGGTTCTCCTCCTCTCTGTTCCTGGACGACGGGTACAATGCCTACTCCTCCGGGGCCAATGTGAACCTGACCATGAGCGCCCTCTCCCAGCACATCGGCGAGCGGGAGGCCATGTCCATCTGCAGCAAGTCCCTGAATTACAACTACCTGACCATCAACGAGTCCACCGCCTCCCTGCTGAAGGTGACCATGATCGGTGTGTTCCCTCTGATCTATCTGGCTGTGGGCATCGGTGTGGTGGTCAAGAGGAGGAGGATGCAGCATGAGCCGGTCTAAAAAGCTTCTTTTGCTGCTGGGCGTCCTGGCGGTGGTGTGCGTGATGACCTTCTGTGTCAGCCGCTACCAGGAGCACAAGGAGCAGATCAAAACCAGTGACCAGATCATTCTGGAAATTCCGGAGGACTCGGTGACCGCCCTGTCCTGGACCTATGACGGCCAGAGCCTGGCCTTCCACAAGGACGAGGTGTGGTACTACGACGAGGACGAGACCTTCCCGGTGAATGAGGACGCCATCAGCGCCCTGCTGGAGGGCTTCCAGTCCTTCGGCGTGTCCTTCATCATCGAAGAGGTGGAGGACTACGGTCAGTACGGTCTGGACGACCCGGTGTGCACCATCCAGCTTACCACCGAGGACGCCAGCTATGAGATCCAGCTGGGCGACTTCAGCACCATGGATTCCCAGCGGTATGTGTCCATCGGGGACGGCAACGTCTATCTGGTGCAGGAGGACCCCCTGGACGCCTTTGGCGTGGCGCTGTCCGACCTGATCGCCAACGACAGCCTGCCCTATGTGGATACGGCGGACCAGCTCAGCATCCAGGGTGAGGATTCCCTCCAGGCCCTGACCGCCGACAGCTTTACCGGGGAGGAGCCCACCGGACAGGAGGAGATCTCCTTTACCCTCCGCCTGTCTCTGGAGGGGGAGCCCACCGTGAGCATCCAGTTCTGCCGCTATGACGGCGCCTACTGTCTGGCCGTGGTGGACGGCCAGCCCACCGCCCTGGTGACCAGAAGCCAGGTGGTGGACCTGCAGGAGGCAGTGTATGCCGTGGTGCTGGGAGAGAGCTGACCCTGTAAGAAAACTGAAAGAAATGTTCGGAAACTTGTAGGGTGCGGGAAAGAAAAAGCAAAAACATCAAACGCCTTGCTTTGGTACCATATCGGTATCAAAGCAAGGCGTTTTTTGCCTGTTGGGAGGAATCTGCAATGAAAACCATTCTGGTACTTTTCGGCGGCTGCTCCACGGAGTATGCCGTTTCTCTGCAATCGGCCCATGCCATGGTGAGCCATATGGACCGGGAGGCCTATACGCCCCTGCTGGTGGGCATCACCCGGTCGGGACAGTGGCTGTACTACACCGGCCCTCTGGACCGGATGGAGGCCGACACCTGGCAGCAGGAAAACTGTACCCCCTGCACCCTCTCACTGGACCGGGGACGGGGAGAACTTCTGCTGCTGGACGGTACCGGAACGCGGCTTCATTTTGACGGGGCCTTCCCGGTGCTCCACGGGAAAAACGGGGAGGACGGCACCCTCCAGGGCCTGTTGGAATTAGCGGGGGTGCCCGTGATCGGCTGCGGCACCCTGTCCAGCGCCCTGTGCATGGACAAGGACCGGGCCCACAAGCTGGCCGACCTGGCGGGGGTGAAGGTCCCCCGGGGGATGGTGGTGGACCGGAGCTGGCGGGAGGCCGACCTCCAGAGGGCGGCCCGGGACCTGGGCTATCCCCTGTTCGTCAAGCCGGTGCGGGCCGGTTCCTCCTTCGGCATTACCCGGGTGACCGGGCCGGAGGCCCTGGTGGGGGCGGTAAAGGAGGCCCTGAAGCACGACCGGGAGGCCCTGCTGGAGGAGGCGGTGCCCGGCTTTGAGGTGGGGTGCGCCGTGCTGGGCAACGAGGAACTGACGGTGGGGCTGGTGGATGAGATCCAGCTGTCCCAGGGCTTCTTTGACTATGAGGAGAAGTACACCCTCAAGACCTCCGCCATCCACTGTCCCGCCCGCATCCGGCCGGAGCAGGCGGCGGCCATCCAGGCGGCGGCCAGGACCATCTATCGGGCGCTGGACTGCCGGGTGTTTGCCCGGGTGGACCTGTTCCTCACCCCGGAGGGGGAGATCTACTTCAACGAGGTCAACACCATCCCCGGCTTTACCGCCCACAGCCGCTACCCCAATATGATGAAGGGGATCGGCCTGGACTTTCCCGCCCTGGTGAGCCGCCTCATTGCCCTGGGGCTGGAGCCGTGAGGGGGGAGGGGACGGTCCGGGACCTGACCTGTACCGGACCGCTGATTTTGGTCAACGCCGCCCATCCCCTGCGGGCCCCAGCCAATCCGGAGCTGGCGGAGCTGGAGGGCGGGGTGCTGCTGGAACGCCGGGCGGCGGCGGCCCTGAGGGCCTGCCTCCGGGCGGTAGGGGGGACGTCGGGTATCCTCCCCGTGTCCGGCTGGCGTAGCCGGCCGGAGCAGCAGGCCATCTGGGACGACACCCTGGCCAAAGAGGGGCAGGCTTTTACCCAAAGCTATGTGGCCATGCCCGATTGCAGCGAGCACCAGACCGGTCTGGCCATCGACCTGGGCCGGCGGCAGGAGAACGTGGATTTCATCCGCCCCTATTTTCCCGACGAGGGAGTGTGCCGGGCCTTCCGGCTGGCGGCCCCCCGGTACGGCTTCGTACTGCGCTATCCCGCCGGGCGGGAGGCCGTCACAGGCATCGCCCATGAGCCCTGGCACTTCCGCTATGTGGGTCCCATCCACGGGGAGATTATGGCCCGGCTGGACCTGACCCTGGAGGAGTATCTGGAGGAGCTGCGGAACTATCCAGCCGGCGGGGCTCCCTTCCGCTTTTCCACGGCGGAGTGGGAGTGCGCGCTTACCTATCTCCCCGGCGGGGTGGGAGAGCCCTTCCGGCTGGCGGGTCAGCAGGGGCTGCTGTGCTCCGGCGACAACTGCGGGGGCGTGGTGGCCGCCTCCTGGCGGAGCACAGGGAGGTGAGTCCATGGGAAAGGACAGGCTGGTTGCCCGGTCCAGAGGGGATGGACTGGGCTGGTTCTGGCGGCTGTACCGGCTGCGGCAGAAAACGAAGAACCGGCTGGTGCGGAGCTTCTGCACCTATCTGATGTGCCGCAGCGCCCACCGCCACGGGGGCTATGTGGGGCCGGGGGCGGAGTTTGAGTCTCCACCGGTTCTCCCCCACGGCCTCCACGGGGTCTTCATTTCCCGCTACGCGGTGGTGGGGGCAAGGTGCAAAATCTATCAGAATGTGACCATCGGCGAGGTGGACGGAAAGGCCCCGACGATCGGCCCGGACTGCCTCATCGGCGCCGGGGCGGTGTTGGTGGGAGACATCCGGGTGGGGCGGAATGTCCGCATCGGCGCGGGGGCGGTGGTCTGTCGGGACATCCCCGACGGCAGCACCGTGGTGGCCCCGCCGTCCCGGATCTTGGAAAGGAAGCAGAGGGTATGAAGTACGAGGAAGTGAGCACTGCCCGGGCCTGGCGGGAGGTGGATCTGGGAGCCGTGGCCCACAATGCCGCATGGCTCCAGGGGCGGATGGGCCCCGAATGTAGGCTGATGGCGGTGGTCAAGGCGGACGCCTACGGCCACGGGGACGGGCCGGTGGCCCGAAGCCTGGAGGAGCAGGGGGTAAAGGCTTTCGCGGTGGCCTGCCTGTCGGAGGGGATCAGCCTACGGCGGCAGGGAGTGGAGGGGCTCATTCTGATCCTGGGCTATACCCCGCCGGAGGAGGCGGCGGAGCTGGCCCGGTGGGGGCTGACCCAGTGCGTGGCCGATGAGGCCCACGGCAAAGCGCTGTCGGCGGCGGGGGTGCCCCTGGAGGTCCACTTGGCCTTGGATACCGGGATGCACCGGCTGGGTATCCCGGCGGAGGACCATGGGGCCATTGCCCGTACCCGGACCCTGCCCAACCTCAAGTTTACCGGCACCTTTTCCCACCTGTGTGTGTCGGACAGTACCAGCCCGGAGGACCAGGCTTTCACCCAGGCTCAACTGGACCGGTTTTACGGGGCTGTGGCCCGGATGGCCGCCGCCGGGCTGGACCCGGGGGGCGTCCACATCCAGGCCAGCTACGGCATCCTGAATTTGCCGCACCAGCCCTGCGCATGGGCCCGGGCGGGCATCGCCCTGTACGGCGTGTACAGCCGGGAGGAGGACCGGCCCGATCCCGATGTTCTCCGCCCCGCCCTGTCCCTGCGGGCCCGGGTGGCCGCCCTGCGCACCGTGTCCGCCGGGGAAGGGGCCGGGTATGGCCTGGCCTTCCGGGCCAGGGGGGACACCAAGCTGGCGGTGGTCACCGTGGGCTACGCCGACGGCCTGCCCCGGATGCTGGCTCAGGCGGGCGGGGAAGTGCTGATCCGGGGGGTACGCTGCCCTATGGTGGGGCGGATGTGCATGGACCAGCTGCTGGTGGACGTGACCGGCGTACCCCAGACCGCCCCCGGCGACATGGTTACCCTCATTGGCCGGGACGGCGGGGCGGAGATCCGGGCGGAGGAGGTGGCCGCCCGGTGCGGCACCATCACCAACGAATTGCTCTCCCGGCTGGGAAACCGCCTGACCATCCAATATTGTCCATAAGAAATGCCCTCTGTTCAGAGGGCATTTCTTATGGATTTTTTATGCCGGAAAAAATTTTTGAAAAAATAAAACCGGAGGGCAGGCTGATGTATCTTACTGATGCAAGGGGAGGACAGGCTTCCCTTGCGGGAGTGAAACATCAGGGGAAACCCAGGAATGATTTGAGGAGGAAACAAAGATGAAGAAGTTCAACCACAACAGCATCAGAAGTTTTGGCGCAGGTGTGCTGGTCGCCGCTGTGATCGCCGGCAGCGGGCTGCCTGCCCATGCGCTGTCAGCCTTTCGGCAGATCAACGTCTCCATGGGCGGCATCTCCCTCTATGTGGACGGCAAGCTGCAGGTGCCTACCGACGTCAACGGCAATGAGGTGGAACCCCTGATTTACGCCGGTACCACCTACCTGCCTGTCCGGGCCCTCACCGGGATGCTCACCGACAAGCCGGTGGAGTGGGACCCCAAGACCGAGAGCGTGTACATCGGCCTCAAACCCGGCGAGGGCAAGGTGGTCCGGGCCGAGGATATGAAGGTCTACAACAAGCCGTCCGAATCCGTGGCATATACGGGAAAAGAGGCTCAGTTTAAACTGCTGGGGGAGGTCCAGACTCCCTTTAATCGATATAAGGATAGACAAACGGTGAAACTGGACGGCCTGTACACCGAACTCAACGGGGAATTTGTATGTTACCAACCCAAGTTGGGGGATAAATTGGCCTCAAAGTTGTGTATCTATGCGGTGGACCAGTATGGTACCAAGAATCTCATTGATAGCTACGAGATCAAAGCTGGGGACGAGCCGGTGTCTGTCCACACCAATGTACGGGGCTGTGATTACCTGTACATTGCCTTTGAACCTACTACCATAGGAGAGTATTCTGGCGTCGCCGGCTATTTCTACAACGTGACCTTCACCCAGGCCTCCGCGGGCTGAGATAATCCGGCCTGAAGGCTGATCAAAAAGGCCCCTCTGATGCAGTCGGCATCAGAGGGGCCTTTTCATGACAAAAGTGATACCTGTTACAGGAAACAGTCCGGCTGACGGGGAACGCCTGCCTTTTCCGTCAGCATGGCGGTGGTGGCCTGGAGGGCAGGGGCGGGGATGGTCCGGGCTCCACGGGGGCAGAGGGAGACACAGCGCATACAGGTGATACACCGCTCCGGGTCGGTCTCCTTGGGGCTGCCCGCCGGAATGGCCCCCACCGGGCAGCGGGAGGCGCACAGGCCGCAGGAGATACAGCTCTCCCCGGCGGCGGGGTGGAAGGGGACCCCCTTCCAGTCCTTGTAGGGGGTGTTTCCCGGCACAGTTACCGGGGCAAGGGGATCGGGTCCGGCCAGCTTGTCCAGCACCGCCCGGCCGAAGTTGGCGGCGGCCTCCAGATCGGCCTGATCCGGACGGCCCTGGGCAATGGTGGGGGCGATGGAGTGCTGGGCCACAAAGGCTGCCGCTCCGATCATCTGAAAGCCGCCCGCCTTCAGGGCGTCGGACAGCTCCAGCAGGGCGTCCTCATAGTCCCGGTTGCCGTACACCGCCACGGCGACCGCGGGGCCGCTGCCGCTGAGGGCGGCCAGCCGCTCCAGCGCCACGGCGGGGATACGCCCGCCGAACACAGGCGCGGCGGCCAGCAGCACGGTGCTGTCCGCCACCGGCGTGACCGGCGCGGGAACGGACAGATCCACCACATGGCCGTGGCCGCCGGTGATGGCCTTGGCTATGGCGGCGGTGCCGCCGGTGGGGCTGAACACGGCAGAAATCCAATGAAGGTCATTCATGATGGGATGCCTCCTCTTTTTGGGCTGCGATCTCCTGAGAAAATTGGTTGATTACTTCTTTGGGGGGCACCGAGTCCTCCTTGCTCAGGAGATACTTCTTGATCACAAAGATAAGAACCACCGCCGCCACCCCCAGCAGGGTGTCCATGGAGCTGGAGTGGCTCACCACCAGCTGACGGGCAATGGCAAAGAGCAGCACGTCGGTGACCGCCCGGGGGGTGTGGAGGATGAGCATCTTCACAAACTCCAGGCATACCACGATGTTCATGGTATTGGCCAAAAACTCGTCCAGGCTGAATTGCCCCAGGGCCAGATAGTCCAGGGAATCCATTCCCGTCAGAACCATCTGCACCACTGTAATCACCAAAATAAACAGGGCAATGGCCAGTTCCAGAACCCAGGCGGTTTTCAGAAGGAATTTTATGACGGTTCCTTTCATGGAGGGCGCTCCTTTCCTGTGTGCCTTCTATCATAAAATTATAACGGATGAGCCATGCGCCGTCAACGCCGGGAGGTATAGGATGGAATAATTCGGGAATTCTATCAAAATGAGATTGACTTGCCGGTCAAACTGTGCTATGATGGCCGCAGTTGAAAAGGGAGTAGTTTAAAGTCACACTGCCAACAATCACGGCTGTCACCAGCCTGGCTGTGTGCACCCCATGGGTAACAAGACTTTTCGACAACTGCCGTGCTATGCCCGGCGGTTGGCGGAGGGTCTTTTTTTATTTGCTCTTCGCCGAAAGTAAACTGTAAGGGAATGAAAGGTATGACAGAGGCTTATTACCGGAAAACCACCCAGCAGGCGCTGGAGGCCCAGCAAGCCGGGATGTCCGGCCTCAGCGATCAGGAGGCCGGCCGGCGGCGGGAACAGTACGGCCCCAACAAGCTGTCCGAAGGGAAAAAGAAGAGCGCCATCCAAGTCTTTGCCGAGCAATTCAAGGACCTGCTGGTCATCATCCTCATCATCGCGGCTATCATCTCCGCGGTGTCGGAGAATGTGGAGAGCACCATCGTCATCTTTGCCGTGCTCATCCTCAACGCCATTCTGGGCACCGTCCAGTATCTGAAGGCGGAAAAATCGCTGGAGAGCCTGAAGGCCATGTCCTCCCCCACCGCCAAGGTACTGCGGGGAGGCGTGCGGGTGGAGATCCCCTCCGCCGACGTGGTGCCCGGCGACATCGTGCTGCTGGAGGCCGGCGACATGGTGGTGGCCGACGGCCGTGTGCTGGAAAACTTCTCCCTCAAGGTCAATGAGTCCTCCCTCACCGGCGAGAGCGAGGGCGTGGACAAGACCGCCGACGTGATTGATGCCGGCCAGGTGGCTCTGGGCGACCAGAAGAACATGGTGTTCTCCGGCTCCCTGGTGACCTATGGCCGTGCCACCGTGCTGGTCACCGGCACCGGCATGAACACCGAGCTGGGCAAGATCGCCGCCCTGATGAACCAGACCCAGCAGCGCAAGACCCCCCTGCAGCAGAGCCTGGACAACTTTTCCGCCAAGCTGGCCATCGTCATCATGGCCATCTGCGTCGTGGTGTTCGCGCTGTCCATCTTCCGTACCGGCATGGGGGTGCTGGACTCCCTCATGTTCGCCGTGGCCCTGGCGGTGGCCGCCATCCCCGAGGCCCTCAGCTCCATTGTCACCATCGTGCTGGCCATGGGCACCCAGAAGATGGCCAAACAGAACGCCATCATTAAAGACCTGAAGGCGGTGGAGAGCCTGGGCTCGGTCTCCGTCATCTGTTCGGATAAGACGGGCACCCTGACCCAGAACAAAATGACCCCCCAGAAGGTATATGCCGACGGCTCCCTGCTGGAGGGAGGCGATCTGGAGCTGGTCAACAACGTGCAGCGGCTGCTGCTCAAGGCGGCCCTGCTGGCCAGCGACGCCACCAACAATGCCGAGACCGGTACCTCCATCGGCGATCCCACCGAGGTGGCCCTGGTGATGCTGGGCGAGAAGTTCGGCATCGACGAGGAGGTTTACCGGTCCCAGCATCCCCGTCTGGGCGAGCTGGCCTTCGACTCCGACCGTAAGCTGATGAGCACCCTCCACGACATCGACGGGACCCCCACCATCTTCACCAAGGGCGCCATCGACGTGCTGCTGGACCGGTCCAAGTGGCTGCTCACCCGGCAGGGCAAGGTGGAAATGACCCCTGAGCGCAAGGAGGAGATCGCCCGGGTCAACATGGAGCTGTCCATGGAGGGCCTGCGTGTGCTGGCCTTTGCCTACCGGGAGGTGGACGCGGTCCGGCCCCTCACCCTGGAGGACGAGAACGATTTTACCTTTATCGGCCTCATCTCCATGATCGACCCGCCCCGGCCCGAGGCCATCCAGGCGGTGGCCGACGCCAAGCGGGGCGGCATCCGCACCATCATGATCACCGGCGACCACAAGGTTACCGCCTCCGCCATCGCCCGCCAGCTGGGCATCTTCCAGGACGGAGACGAGGCGGTGTCCGGACTGGAGCTGGACCAGATGAGCGACGCCGATCTGGATGAGCGGCTGGCCAAGATCTCGGTCTATGCCCGGGTTTCCCCCGAGCACAAGATCCGCATCGTCAATGCCTGGCAGCGCCGGGGCAACATCGTGTCCATGACCGGCGACGGCGTCAACGACGCCCCCGCCCTGAAGAAGGCGGACATCGGTGTGGCCATGGGCATCACCGGCACCGAGGTGTCCAAGGACGCCGCCTCCATGATCCTGGCTGACGATAACTTCGCCACCATTGTCCGGGCGGTGGTCAACGGCCGCAGCGTGTACACCAACATCAAAAACGCCATCCAGTTCCTGCTCAGCGGCAACACCGCCGGCATCTTCTGTGTGCTGTACGCCTCCCTGATGGGGCTGCCGGTGCCCTTCCAGCCGGTGCATCTGCTGTTTATCAACCTGCTCACCGACTCCCTGCCCGCCATCGCCATCGGCATGGAGCCCGCCCGCAAGGGCCTGCTGGACCAGAAGCCCAGAGATCCCAAGGAGCCCATCCTGAACAAGCCCCTGCTCTCCCGCATTGGCGGACAGGGCCTGCTCATCGCCATTGTCACCATGATCGCCTTCTACCTGGGCTACCAGAACGGGGACGCGGCGCTGGCCTCCACCATGGCCTTCTCCACCCTCACCCTGGCCCGGCTGTTCCACGGCTTCAACTGCCGGGGCGCCGAGTCCATCTTCCGGCTGAAGTTTGGCACCAACAAGGCCTCCATCGCCGCCTTCTTTGCCGGCGTGGTGCTGCTGATGCTGGTGCTCTTTACCCCCGGCCTGACCAGCCTCTTTATGGTCTCTCCCGCCTTCGGCCTGATGAATCTGGGCGAGATCGTGATCCTGGCCTTCCTGCCCACCCTGGTGATCCAGATCGTCAAGGTCATTGCCGGCCTGAAAAAGGGCAGGGACTAATTGCAAAAAAAGGCGCGCCCGAGGGCGCGCCTTTTTCACGCATAAAACCGGGGCGCGGTGGAAACACCGCGCCCCTTACAGGATCGGAGTTCGTTTGATTCCACTCCTTTCGCCTTTCGCCAGAGGGTGAGCTCACCCGGCACCGGCTTAAAAGGAGATGCAAGAACCAGCGGTCATCCGGTCCAACATCAGTATGCCCCGATGGCGGCCTGAAATACAGGAAAAAAACGGTATAGAACCGGACATAATTGCCCAAACTGGACATAGGATAAAACCGGAAAGCCCGGAGCAAGGAGGAGGATCGTATGCCGGAAGCCACCAAGCGCTTCAGCCTGCGCCGACGGGAGAGCGAGCGGGAGGGGACCCGCCGGGTCCTGCTGGAGGGACTGAGCCAGACCAGGGCCCTTATCGCCCAGGCCTATCAGGGCTTCAACGACGCCTGTGACCCGGATCTCATCGAATCCTATGTCTTTGAGATCAACGCCCTTCAGTCCCGGTACACCTACCTGCTGCGCCAGGTCAAGGAGCTGGAGGGCGGGCAGACCGTCCACACCGGATAAGAGGGGCCCGCCCCGCCGCCAAGGTTCTGGCACACAGAAAGGAGGTGGCGGCGGTGGAACCGCTGCTCAATGCCCTGCCCTGGGTGGCGGGAGGATTGTTTTTAGTACTGCTGCTGGCGGTGCTGCGTAAGCCCCTGAGCTGGCTGGGCCGTCTGGCGGCCCGGACAGGGGTGGGGCTGGGGGTGCTGTGGGTTTTGCGCTGGGCCGGGGGCATTCTGGGCCTCCAGCTGGGGGTCAACCTGACCAACGCCCTGGTGCTGGGCCTGCTGGGGCTGCCCGGATTCGGCCTGCTGGCGGCCCTGGAGTGGATGCTGGCTGTGTAAGAAAAGGACGCCGCCCGGAGGTGCGGCGTCCTTTTTGTAAAATTATTTATAAATGGGTCCTTTTGTGTTCATAGTTTTTTAAAATCCGTATCGTAAAATAAATAATACTCGATTATAAGGAGTGGACCCACTTGAAAAGACGACTTGCGGCGCTCACCTGCGCCCTGACTTTATGCGCCGGCCTGGCGCTGCCCGCCTCCGCGGCGAATTTTACCGACGTGCCCGCCGGAGCCTGGTATGAATCGGCGGTGAAGGAGTCGGTGGAACAGGGGTGGATGACCGGTGTGTCCGATACCCTGTTTTCTCCCAACGCCACGGTGACCCGTTCCACCGTAGCCATGGTGCTGTGGCGGATGGAGGGGGAGCCCACCCCGGTGTGGCGGGGCCATTTCCCCGATGTGCAAATCAACAGCTGGTACGGCATTGCCGCCGACTGGGCCTGTGAGGCCCGCATCATCAACGGCACCGATAAGGGCACCTTCAGCGACGGCGTGGTGACCCGGCAGGAGCTGGCGGTGATGCTCAGCCGCTATGACACATATAAGGGCCGTACGATGGCGGAGGGCGCCCTGAACCTCTACAGCGACGCCAACCAGGTGGCCTCCTGGGCCAAGGAGGGTATGTCCCATGCCATCGGTATGGGCTGGATGGAGGGAGACGGCGGCAAGCTCTCCCCCAAGAGCACCACCACCCGGGCCCAGCTGGCGGTGATTTTACAGCGGATGAATACCCAGGCCATGGGCTGACCGGCCCCTTACGGCACGGGCAAGAGAAAGGAGAACGCCCAACATGGAGCAAAGCAGTCTGTTCATATCCTATCTGCGGGTGACCCAGCATATGTCCCAGCAGTTTCGCAGCCACTTCGGCCGGATGGATCTGACCTTTCCCCAGGCCATGGTACTTACCGTACTGGGTGAGGACGGGCCGGTGCCCATCAGCACCCTGGCCGAGCGGACCGGCAGTGCCAACAGCACGGTGTCCGGCATTGTGGACCGGCTGGAGAAGCTGGGGCTGGCCAAGCGCCAGCGCAGCGAGACCGACCGCCGGGTGATCTACGTCAGCGCCACCGAGAAGTACGCCGCCCTGCGGGACAAGGCGGTCACCGATGTGAACAGCTACTTTACCGCCCTGATGGGGAATATGCCGGAGGAGGACCGGAAGCTGGTGGCTGCCGCCCTCCAGAAGCTGGACGAGGCGTTGAGCCAGGTAGAGGAAAAGGGGAAGTGATCCCTGATCTGAGAGGAAAGAGTGAGGTGTCCTGCCGTGAGGCGGAATGGTTATGAATCTTACCATGGGCGCAGCCGGGGACGTAATGCGCTGAAAGTGCTCATCGGCGTACTGCTGGTGCTGCTGGTGCTGTCGGTGGCGGCGCTGTTTTTCCTGGAGCCGTATATTCACTACTCGGCCGATGGAGTCCGGGTGGAGCTGCCTTTCTTCGGCGGCAGCGAGACGGAGACCGAGCCTGACCCGCCGGCCGGCACCGTTCCCATTCAGATCACCACGCCGGAGCCCACCCCCTCCCCCACGCCGGAGCCGGAGGTGGATTTCCGGGGCGTGCAGCTGCCTGCCGCCGCCCTTACCGACGGTACTGCCCAGACCCAGCTGGAGGCCAACCGCGGCACCGCCGCCATCTTCTCCATGAAGGAGGCGGACGGCACCCTGGGTTATCAGTCCCAGACCACTTTGGGCACCTCCTCCGATCAGGAGGGCATCAATGAGGACATCCAGACCCTCAACGGAGGGGAGCTGTACACCGTGGCCCGGATCTCCTGTTTCCGGGACAACGCCCTGCCCTGGAACGACCGGGCCCTGGGCATCCACAGCAATTCGGGCAACTGGCGGGACGACGAGAGCGTTCGCTGGAGCAGCCCGGCAGTGGAATCGGTGCGGACCTATGTGGCTCAGGTATGCGGCGAACTGGCCGGGCTGGGCTTTGACGAGCTGCTGCTGGACAACTGCGGCTATCCCACCCGGGGCACCGTCAGCTATATCAAGAGCGACAGCAACTACGATCCCAACACCCTGACCCAGACCATGGAGGCCTTCTTCCAGACGCTGGACCAGACGTTGGCCCAATATCCTGATATAAAGGTATCGGTGGTGACCAGCCTGACGGTGCTGGGCGGCGGCTCCGACGGCAGCGGCCTCACCCTGGACCTGCTCAAGCAGTATGCCGACCGGGTCTATGTCCAGGTGCCCGAGGGAGAGACGGTTCCCACCGTCGAGGGGCTGGAGATCGTGCCCATTGTGACCCAGAGGACGGATACCGGCAGCTGGGCCCTGCTGAGCTGACAAAAAAGCTGCAAAAAAGTTGAAAAATGCTTGACTTTTAAAGATTGCATTGATATACTACTAGAGCCGCTTTGAATGGGAATGAGAAGCGCGGAGACGCCCGGGAGCAGGGCAACAGCGAAACACGCAGGCCAAAAAACAGGCCAGCCAGGGGCTGGCGGCATTTTTGGCGGAGGGTTGAGCAGTTGGCCGTTGCGGAGGGCGTGCAGCGTGACAACCAAGTGACCGACGTGACTGATGTGACGTCACGCTTCGGCCCTCCCCCGACAGCGAGCCCGTAATGAAGGAGTTGAAAACGTAATGCACGCAATCATCGAGACCGGCGGTAAGCAGTATAAGGTGGCTGAGGGCGATACCCTCTTCATCGAGAAGCTGCCCAACGAGGCTGGCGACAACGTGACCTTTGACAAGGTTCTGGCTGTCATCGACGGCGAGAAGATCACCGTGGGCACTCCCGTGGTGGAGGGCGCCAAGGTGGCCGCTTCCGTGGTGAAGAACGGCAAGGGCAAGAAGATCCTGGTCTTCAAGTACAAGCCCAAGAAGGGTTACCGCAAGCGTCAGGGCCATCGTCAGCCCTACACCAAGGTGACCATCGGCGCCATCTCCCTGTAAGATGACTACCGTCTCTTTTCACATGGAGGGGGACCGCATCGTGGGCTTCACTGTGAAGGGCCACAGCGGTTACGCCGAGGCGGGGAGCGACATCGTCTGCGCCGCCGTCACCAGTGCCGTCCGCCTGACCGAGTGCGCCGTCAACGACGTGCTGGGCCTGGGGGCGACCGTAAAGGTGAAGGAGCATGACGTATCCATCTCCCTGCGTATCCCCGGCGGGCTGAGCCAGACCAGCGAGAGCACCTGTCAGACCCTTCTGACCGCCCTCATGGTCCACTTTACCAGCCTGCACGAGGAGTATCCCGAAAATATTCTCGTACTGGAGGAGGACTGACCTCTCCGTACGGCGACTTTTTAACACACAAGTTTGGAGGTGTGACACCATGCTGAACATCGGTATTCAGTTCTTCGCCCATAAAAAGGGCGTGGGCTCCACCCGTAACGGCCGCGATTCCGAGGCCAAGCGTCTGGGCGTGAAGCGGGGCGACGGTCAGTTCGTTCTGGCCGGCAACATCCTGGTCCGCCAGCGGGGCACCCATATCCATCCCGGCGTCAACGTGGGCAAGGGCAGCGACGACACCCTGTTCGCCCTCAAGAGCGGCCGCGTGAAGTTTGAGCGCCTGGGCAAGGACCGCAAGCAGGTCTCTATCGTAACGCTGGAGCAGTAAACTGCGGGGCAGTTTACTGCCCACGGCAGCGCCGTGTAGTACGCCGTATGACGGCGAACACCAGCGTTGCGACAACACGCCCCACAGGCGACGCCTGTAGGAAAGGCGATGCCTTTCCGCCAAAGCAAAGCTTTGGCCAGGCGTGTTATCGTGGAGATCGCCCAGTAATTATGGGTATCATAAGCCTCGGACGGGAACCCGTTCGAGGCTTTTCTATTGGTAAGATGATGGCCGCAAGGCCAGACGAAGGAGGTTTTTATGGCAGCACCCTTTGTAGATACCGCCCGCATCACCGTTAAGGCGGGCAACGGCGGCAACGGCGCGGTGGCCTTCCACCGGGAGAAGTACGTGGCCGCCGGCGGCCCCGACGGCGGCGACGGCGGCCGGGGGGGCAACGTGATACTGGAGATCAACCCCCATATGTCCACCCTGATGGACTTCCGCTACAAGCGCAAGTATGTGGCGGAAAACGGTATGGATGGCCAGGGCAAGCGCTGTTCCGGCAAGGATGGCGCCGATCTGGTCATCAAGGTGCCCAAGGGCACTGTGGTGCGGGACGCCGAGACCCAGGAGATCATCTGTGATATGTCGGAGACCGACCGCTTCGTGCTGGCCAAGGGGGGCAACGGCGGCTGGGGCAACAAGCACTTCGCCACCCCCACCCGTCAGGTGCCCCGCTTCGCCAAGGCCGGCCTGCCCGGCCAGGACCGGCAGGTCATCCTGGAGCTGAAGCTGCTGGCCGACGTGGGCCTGGTGGGCTTCCCCAACGTGGGCAAGTCCACCCTGCTCTCGGTGGTGTCCAAGGCTCGGCCCAAGATCGCCAACTACCACTTCACCACCCTCTTCCCCAACCTGGGCGTGGTCTATGTGGACGAGGGTGTGTCCTTCGTGCTGGCCGACATCCCCGGCATCATCGAGGGCGCCTCCGACGGCGCCGGCCTGGGCCACGACTTTTTGCGGCACATCGACCGCTGCCGGCTGCTCATCCATGTGGTGGACGTGTCCGGCTGCGAGGGCCGGGACCCGGTGGAGGATTTCAAGGCCATTCAGGAGGAGCTGAAGCAGTACGGCCCCGATCTGGCCTCCCGGCCCATGATCGTGGCGGGCAACAAGGTGGATATCGCCAACCACCGCACCGGCCTGGAGGCCCTGAAGGCCTACGTGGAGGGGCTGGGTATGCCCTTCTATGAGATCTCCGCCGCCGCTCAGCTGGGCACCCGGGAGCTGATGTTTGCCGCCGCCCGGGAGCTGGAGCACCTGCCCCCCATCACGGTGTACGAGCCCACCTATGTGGAGCGGCCCCCGGAGGTGGATACCTCCGAGCCCCTCAACATCATCCACGAGGACGACACCTGGATCGTGGAGGGCCCCTGGCTCCAGCGGCTCATGGCCAACGTCAACTTCGGCGACTACGAGTCCCGCAACTGGTTCGACAAGATGCTCCGTCAGTCCGGTCTCTTTGACCGGCTGGAGGAGATGGGCATCAAGGATGGGGATATCGTGTCCCTGTACAACCTGGAGTTCGAGTACCAGCGGTAAACAAGCAGGGCCCGCCATATGGCGGGCCCTGCTTTTGTTTTACTGGGAGACCGGGATGACTACATCCCCCACGGTGACGGAGGTCACCTCATCCAGGGGACGGATGGTGTCAAAGATCAGACCCATGGTGCATTTGGCCTTGCCGTTACCCGAGCCGACGCTGGTGTTGGCGCTCTTGATCTCCAGGGTGGAGCCGTCGGTGTAGGTGAGGGTCACAGGCAGATCCCGGAAGGGGGCGTAGGGGTCGTTTGCCTTATCGGTCTGACCGGTTTCCCGCTCCGCCTCCGGTATCTCCTGGTGGACAGTGTACTCCACCATGATGGACAGGGGGGAGAGGGTAATGCTGTCCAGGGTGGCGTCCATGCCGCTCACCTGGATCGCCTGCCCGGCGGGGAGGGCGATGGAGGAGTCCTCAAAGTCCATGGTAAAGTCCAGGGTCCAGGGGCCCTCCGCCAGCAGGGTTTTGTTGGCATAGCTGTCGGTGGTGTCATAGAGGCCACGGAAGGTGGTGCTTACCTTGCCCGAGCGGATGGGGGTGTCGGAGGTCCAAAAGGCCACAAACTGGATGGCGTTGTCGGTAGGGTCGGCGTTGTAGAAGTGGGAGAAACCTCCGCCGCCTCCGGAGGACAGGGAGTCCAGGGGGCCGGTGGGCCGCAGGTCATACTCCTCAAAGGAGAGGGGAAGGCGGCCCTCATATTCCTCGCTGCCATCCAGCGTCGCCTGGGTTACCAAGGGCTGCCCGTCCTCCCGGGAGATGGAGTAGACAATGGCGTAGGAATGGGTGTCCCCCACAATGGCGTCGGCGGTGATGGTGATGCCGTCAGCGCTAACTGAGGCACCGATGGGGTAACCGATCTGGTCGATGACCTCGGTCTGGGTAGCAGGACCGAAGAGGGAGGAGAAGCGCTCTCCCACCTCCTCCAGCACGCCGGTGGCGCCCGCCACTCCCACGCTGAGGACCAGGGCGGCAGCCACCCCCACTACCGCCACCCGGCGGAAGCTGTGGGGGCGCCGGGGGGAAGCCTGAGCGGATTCCATCAGGCGGTCCACCATATGGGCCTTTTGCTCCGGGGTGAAACGGAGCTCGTCCATGGTATCTTTATACTGCTTCATGTCAGTTCCTCCTGTTCCAGATAGGTCCGCAGCTTCTGCCGCCCCCGGTCCAGCCGGGTAAAAATGGTGGCCGGCTTTTCTCCCAGCAGGGCGGCGATCTCCCTGGCGGAGTAGCCCTCGTAGTAATAGAGGTAGATGACCGTGCGGTATTTGGGGGGCAGCAGATCCAGAGCCGCCAGCAGGGTGCCCTCCTCAGGCTGGGGGGCAGGCACGCGCTCCGCCGCGTCCAGGGTCACCGTGGTGCGCCGCCAACGGCTTTTCAGGTGGTCCTTGCACAGGTTGATGGCGGTGCGGATGATCCAGGCCTGCTCATGCTCCGTGCTGTCAAAGGCCTTGGGCGCTTGGAGCAGCTTGAGAAAGACGGTCTGGCAGATGTCCTGGGCGTCGGCAGTGCTGCCCAGATAGGTGTAGCTCAGCCGGAGGATCAGGTCGGAGTAGGTATCCACCAGCCGCTGGGCTTCCGCCCGGTCCGGTATGGGTGGCATGGCTGTCACGTCCTTTCCGTGGGATTGAAAAGCGCTTTCACCCACAATACGATTGAGGAACGCCCGATTCTTCATCTTTGCAAAAAAATGCGGAAGCTGATCGCTTCCGCATTTTCAGGACAGAACGAAGTGCCAGTACAGCCACCCGCCCAGGGCGGCCTGGGCCACGAGGATGGCGGGCAGGCCCCACTTGAAGTACCAGTGGCGGGTCTTGTGGCGGAAGGTGTACATACCCAGAATGGCCCCGGGGGAGCCACCCACCAGGGCGATGAGGAAAAAGGCCTTTTCCGGTACCCGCCAGCGGTGCTTTTTGGCTTTCCGTTTGTCCACACCCATGAGGACAAAGTCCAGGATGCTCCAGAAGAGCACCCACAGCGCGATCCACTTCAGCATGAGGCAAATTCCTCCCCGGCGCCCAGGGCGGACACAAAGCCGCCCCGGGTCTTGGTGGTGTCGTACCACAGATGCAGGTCCATGGTGAAGGCCTCGCCGTTGTCCACAATGGAGGCGGTGTCGCCGTCCAGACCGATGAGGGTCACCCAGTGCCACCGGTGGAGCTGTTTGACCTTGCCGTTGTCCAGATTGAGAAAGGCCACCGGGCAGTCCGCCTCCAGACTGGCGGCCACAAAGGAACGCACTTTTTGTCTGTTATCCCCGCAAGGGGAGAATATGGCAGGAAATCGTATAGGGAGCAATGAACACCCGCCGGGGGTCAGGGAAAAAAGAACAACATTACATAC
>NZ_NFIL01000035.1:0-22801 GCF_002161755.1 Flavonifractor sp. An4
GATCTACACCGACAAGGACGGCGGCGTCATCTTTAAAAAATACTCCCTGATGGGCGGGCTGGGGGACTTTGCCGGCCATATGTGCGAGACCCTGAACAAGACCACCGGCGAGATCGCCGTCATCACCGACCGGGACAGCTGCATCGCCGTGGCCGGCAGCGGACGGCGGGATCTGGCCGACAAGCAGATCTCTCCCGCCCTGGAGCAGATCATGGAGGGCCGCCAGATCTACCAGCACAAGGAGGGCTCCGCTCCCGTCCCCGTGTGCGAGGGCAACGACACCTATCTGGTGTCCTGCGCCGCCCCCATCCTCTCGGAGGGGGATGTGCTGGGCTGCGTACTCTTTGCCGGTACCGAGGGAGCTCTCCACGACAGCGAAACCCAGTACAAGCTGGTTCAGACCATCGCCGGCTTTCTGGGCCGCCACATGGAGCCCTGACCCTTGTAACAGACCGCCTCCTTTGCTATACTGTGGGCAAAGGAGGCGGTCTTTATGCGTCTGTTTCTGGGCGTGGAGCTGCCAACCGTCTGGCGCGAAGCGCTGGACCGGGGGGCCGCCGCGCTGAAGAAGGCCGGGGTGCGGGCCAACTTCACCCGGCGGGACAACTATCATCTCACACTGGTCTTTCTGGGGGAGACCGACCGGGCGGAAGCGGCTGCCGCCGCCCTGGACCAGGTGGACGCACCCCCCTTTGCCCTCCGCTCCGCCTCTCCCGGCTGTTTTTCCAAAAAGGGCGGGGATATCTGGTGGCTGGGGGTGGAGCCCCTCCCCGGCCTGATGACCGCCCAGCGGCAGCTGGAGGCCGCCCTGAGAGAGGCCGGTTTTTCCCCGGAATGGCGGCCCTATCGCCCCCACATCACCCTGGCCCGGAAGGTGCGCTCTCCCGCCGGGCTGGAGCCCCTCACCGTCCCCGGACTTTTCCCCACTCTGGAAACAGAGGTAAACCGGCTCACCCTCTTCTCCTCGGAGCGGGTGGACGGCGTGCTGCGCTACTTGCCTCTGTACCGGGCGGCCCTTTGATATGTAGCGGGCGGAGGCCGCCCGCGCTCAGGCACAGAACCGATGGTTGCCGATCTGGAGGATGAGAGGCCGGCTCCAGATCCAGCTGCTGGTGGCGGTGGCGGGGTTGAAATAATAGATGGCCCCTCCGCTGGGATCCACCCCGTTAAGGGCGTCCCGGGCGGCCCGCACCGCCGACTGAGCCACCGGCTCATTAAACTGGCCGTCCACCATGCAGGTGAATGCCCCCGGCTGGTACACCACTCCGGCGATGGTGTTGGGGAAGGAGGGGTGCTCCACCCGGTTGAGGATCACCGCCCCCACCGCCACTTGGCCGCTGTAGGGCTCCCCCCGGGCCTCCGCCGAGATCACCCGGGCCAGCAGATCCACGCTGGTATCCTGGGCAGGCGAACCCCCGCCCGACATCCCCAGGGCCTTCAGGGTGGCGGGTCCCACGATGCCGTCGGCGGTCAGGCCGTTTTTCCGCTGAAAATACTTCACCGCCTGGGTGGTCTGACTGCCGAATACCCCGTCCACCGCCCCGTCGTAGTAGCCCCAGTTTTTCAGTTTGGTCTGGATCACCCGCACCTGCTCCCCGCTGGAGCCCTGCCGGTAGGTGGCCGCCTGGGCCTGCTGGGCAAAGGCGATGAGGGAAATGTTGACCGCGAACACCAGAGCCAGTACCGCGATGCGCCTGCGTCTGTTCATACCTACCCCTCCAATCTCACTGAAGGTAGTGTACGGCGGCGGCGGGCCGGTTATGTGCGCCAATCCCTTCCTGCCTGCATAGGGCCAGTGGTTTTTGGAAATACTGGTACAAAACAGGAAAGGATGTGGGCAGGTGGTACAGGGCGTATCCCGGCAGGTCATTGTGGTGAAATCCCCCGACCCCCGATTTTTTGAGCAGGCCATTTTTATCGTGAAGGAGGACGCCTTCGGCAAGGGGGCCTCCGCCGAGGCGGTGCTCCAGGAGGCCCGCCGGGCGGCCGACGGCTACCTCAAGCGCTCCTCCGGCTGGCGGCGGGTGTGCCGGAAGATCCCCGCCCCGGTGTATGCCGCCGGCGGTGCCCTGGGGGCCACCGCGTGCTGGATCCTGGCCCTTCTGCTGTAAACACGGCAGGCGCGAAACGCGCCTGCTTTTTTTCAGGCCAAAAGTGTGGTAGAATGGGTTTACATTGCGGCGCAGTAACGCCGCTCCCGGGAGGACAGCATGGAAAAACTGCTTTTTGTATGTCACGGCAACATTTGCCGCAGCCCCATGGCTGAGTTTGTGATGAAGGATCTGGTCAGGAAGGCAGGGCTGGAGGATCAGTTCACCATTGCCTCCGCCGCCACCAGCGCCGAGGAGATCGGCAACCCGGTCTATCCCCCCGCCCGGCGGAAGCTGGCCGAACATGGCATCAGCTGCTCCGGCCACGCTGCCCGCCAGCTGACGGCAGCGGATTACGGCCGGTGGGACCTGTTCCTGGGCATGGACAGCGCCAACCTGCGGAATATGCGCCGGCTCTTTGGCGGCGACCCGGACGGCAAGGTCAAGGCCCTGCTGTCCTATATTGGGGAGGACCGGGACATCTCCGACCCCTGGTACTCCGGTGACTTTGAGGCCACCTGGCGGGACGTATACGCAGGCTGCTCCGCCCTGCTGGCCGATCTGACCCAGGAGCAGCTGCCCAAGCTGGTGGTGGTGCTGGGCACCACCGCCTGCGGCAAGAGCGGCCTGGGGGTGGAACTGGCCAAGCGCTTTGGCGGTGAGATCGTTTCCGCCGACTCCCGGCAGGTGTACACCGGCCTGGACCTGGGCACCGGCAAGGTGACCGAGGAGGAGATGGACGGCGTGCCCCACCATATGCTGGACGTGGTGGCCCCCAACCAGCCCTACTCGGTGGCCGACTTCCAGGTGGGTGCCTACGCCGCCATCGACGACATCATCGCCCGGGGCAAGGTGCCCTTCCTAGTGGGGGGCTCCGGGCTGTACGTCCGGGCTGTGACCGAGGGCTTTGCCTTCACCGACGCCACCCCCGACCCTGCTCTGCGGGCCGAGCTGGAGGGCAAGACCGCTGCGGAGCTGTACGCCATCCTGCGGGAAAAGACGGGGGTCACCCTGGCCAACGGGGAGGAGAACAACCACCAGCGGTTGGTGCGCTCGGTGGAGAAGGCTCTGGCCGACGGCTGGGAGGCCCCCCAGGCCCACCCCCGCTACCGCTGCCTGCTGTTGGGGGTAAACTTCCCCCGGGAAACAGTATGTCATCGCATCGACGACCGGCTCCAGGTCCGCATTGACGCGGGCATGATCGAGGAGGTGGCCGGTCTGCGGGAAGCTGGAGCCACCGACGAGTTCCTGGAAGGCCTGGGGCTGGAGTATCGCTACATTCTCCGCTACCTGAAGGGGGAGATCCCCTCTCTGGACGCTCTGAAGGACGAGCTGGGGCGGGCCATCAAGCGCTTTGCCAAGCGGCAGGTCCAGTGGTTTAACCGGGATAAGGACGTGCTGTGGCTGGACATGGAGGGGGATTTCCTCACCCAGGCCACCCAGGCGGTGGAGCGGTTTTTGAAGGGCCAGTAAAAAGAACCTGTCATAACGCAAATACAGTGTACAGTATTTCTGTCTAAATAGACATATAGAGCCACTAACGCCCCCATTTCATTCTCTTCTTTGAAAAATACATAAAAGCACTTTCGCACTGACACCACATGGAATGTCAGTGCGAAAGTGCTTTTGTACGCTCTTATGCGGATTATGGGGGTAGCTGTGGTCAAAATTATTTTTCTTCACTTTCTGTTATGATCCTTATTCCTCGTTGAGCGGCGGTCTAAAACACTGTATAGTATTGAGTGCGATCCCCCATTATAGCAGGCAATAATAATCAGAAAGAGGTTAGTCCCATGTTTTACTAATCGTTTCTATTTTATGCACTTCCCCTTTATGTGTTACAATACTCTGATTGCGCTCACAGTTTACCGTGTCTCCTATCTTTACCTGCTCATAGTCACTTTCACTGCACGATAGAGTAAATTGTTCGCCGGTTGCTTCTTGAATCACAATATAATGGTCATCCCTGGACTCAGACTTATCTATAATTGTGACTTCTCCTGCCATTGGATAGTAACTTTTTTGCACATAGTAAACCCGATATGCAGCATAGCTTCCACCGACCACGGCCACAACTACAACCAATAGTGCGGCTACCAAAAGAATCTTTTTATGGCTTTTCATTGCAATTCCTCCTTCATTAAACTAGGACCTGGCACTTTTCTCCCTAATACATTGTTATATACAAGTATTATACCATGTGCCACTCATATTTGCAAAAGGAGCTTATTATGAAAAAGTTATTGTCATTTTTACTGTCTCTCGCTCTTTGTGTTTCCCTTGGCATCCCAGCCTTTGCAACCGATAATACGACCAATAGTAATATCATTCCAGATAGCGAAGTCCAACGCTACGCATTGCACTTTATGACCACTTCACAAAACAACGAGGCCATAACCATTGATAATTTTATACATCTATATGATTCTAGTGATCAACTCACCGGCTACTATGTAACCTTTACCGATAATGGGACTGCTGCCGGATATGTATTACTGAGTCTAATTTCCGGCGAAGATCCCATTGTGGAATTTGCTTTTGAGGGATCTGGGCCGCTGACTACCAATTCTGCTTTGAATGAACTTATTCCAATCACCAACAGCCTTACCAGTAACTCCGAGCACGACGCCAAAATCCTTTATACCGGAGCAGGTCAGCTTTATGTTCAGAACCAATGGGGTTCTCTGTACTCCGTTTATGATCAAAGCGATCTCCACGCGGCCAACAGTATTTCTTCGGGTAGTGAAGTCAATATTTATAATGGTATTATTGACTGGTCCGAAGCCAACATTAAAGATGGCTCTACATTCATGATAAAGAAATTTGGCGCAGGCGATGATTACTGGTTGATGTCTCAATTTTCCTCAGGTGGCGTTTGCACCCCTACCGCTGCAACCAATGTACTCTGGTATTGGGGTAAACAGCGTGGCTGCTCCAGTGTTATGAACAGAGTTTCTTCCGAAAGTTCGGACTCTAATAAAGCAAAAGCTATTTTTGACATTTTGTTTGAAACCATGGTAACCAGCACTGAACATGGGACTCTCGATGTCAATATAATAGACGGATACGCTTCTTTCTTCCGCGAGCCATCTGGCAAAGGAACTTGGTCATATAAGATGCTCTCCGATGGTTCTTCTTATAGTACTTACCAAACAGCTCTCAAAGATCATTGTCCAATTCATCTTGTGCTCCATACCAACGATAGTATCTTTGATAAGGGTGAAGGACATTGTGTAATGAATTTCGGTTATGCCGAAAGCAACACTGGCGCCAAATACCTGTTTGTTATGGATGGTTGGAATACGAATGGTCGTTTTGTGAAATTTGACTACTATCCCTACTTCTTTGGGTACAAAATTTGGGTTGCATAACATATTTCTTCCGCCGGAAACCCTCAAATGCGCCCTCCTGTTTCCTACCTTTATTTTACAAAATAAACGGCTGCAGCCGGAAAATTAGGTGGAATAAACTGGGGGTGAACTTCCCCCGGGAAACAGTATGTCAGCGCATCGACGACCGGCTCCAGGCCCGCATTGATGCGGGCATGATCGAGGAGGTGGCCGGTCTGCGGGAAGCCGGGGCCACCGACGAGTTCCTGGAGGGTCTGGGGCTGGAGTACCGCTACATCCTCCGCTACCTGAAGGGGGAGATCCCCTCTCTGGACGCTCTGAAGGACGAGCTGGGCCGGGCCATCAAGCGCTTTGCCAAGCGGCAGGTCCAGTGGTTCAACCGGGACCGCGACGTGCTGTGGCTGGATATGGAGGGGGATTTCCTCACCCAGGCCGTCCGGGCGGTGGAACAGTTTTTGAAAGAGCCTTAAACGCAAAAGCCGCTGCGGAAGCTTCCGCAGCGGCTGTTTTAGTTTGGATGTTATCCCTCGGGCAGGGGCACCCGGCGGTGCTCCACCGGCCCCCAGGCGGGCAGGGGCAGGCCCTGCATGGCCCCGAACACCCGGCTCTTCAAACCGGGGTACTGCTGGTCCAGGGTGTGGATCAGCTCCTTGACCTCCTGCCGCTTGGTGTAGCCGTCGGCGGGGCAGGGATTGAACACCACCGGCAGGTGGTTGCGCTGGGCGGCGTTGCGGATAAGCCCCTCCCCGCAGTAGAGCATGGGCCGGATCTGGCTGATGCCCATCCGGTCCAGCCAGGTCACCGGCTGGAAACAGGACAGCCGTCCCTCGTAGAACAGGGACAGGAAGAAGGTCTCCACCGCGTCGTCAAAGTGGTGGCCCAGGGCGATCTTGCTGATGCCCCGCTCCTTGATGGCGTTGTGGAGGGCGCCCCGCCGCATTTTGGCGCACATGGAGCAGGGATTTTTCTCCTTCCGCAGGTCGAAGATAATATGGTGGATCTCGGAGGGCAGCAGAGTGAAGGGCACGCCAATCTGCTCACAGTAGGCGGCCACCGGGGCAAAGTCCATCCCCTCTCCCCCGTCCACATGGCCCATGTCCAGGGTATAGGCCTCCACGGTGAAGGGCTTGGGATAGAACTCCCGCAGCCGGGCCAAAGCGGTGAGCAGCACCAGAGAATCCTTGCCGCCGGACACCCCTACGGCAATGCGGTCTCCGGCCTGAATCATGTCGTAATCCTCCACACAGCGGCGGACATAGCTCAAAATCTTGTTCATAGGCACCTCAAAAAATTGAAAATCGAAATGGAGCATTCAAGAGAAAAAAAGAGATATCACGCGATTTCAAGAGCATACACTTTTTCTATTTAAAAAAATCGGAAAACGTGTTGACACTCCGTGGCCAAGGTATTATAATACAAAACGCTCCAATCGTAAAGATTGGGGCCTGTATTCTGTTTAGACATATTTTTTAAGATATCATCAAAATTGGAGGTTTCACCATGTCCACTTTTATGGCCAACAAGGGGAACATCGTCCGCAAGTGGTATATCCTCGATGCGGCTGGTAAGCCCCTGGGCAAGACTGCCGCTACCGCGGCCAACCTGCTGCGCGGCAAGCACAAGCCCGAGTATACTCCTCACGCTGACTGCGGCGACTTCGTCGTGGTCGTCAACGCCGAGAAGGCCGTTCTGACCGGCAAGAAGCTGGAGCAGAAGTACTACCGCACCCACTCCGGTTGGGTGGGCGGCCTGAAGGAGACCCCCTACCGCCTGCTGATGCAGCAGAAGCCCGAGCTGGCCATGCGTGTGGCCATCCGCGGCATGATGCCCCGCAACATCATCACCAAGGATTCTCTGTCCCGCCTGCACATCTACCGCGGCGCCGAGCATCCCCACAACGCCCAGAAGCCCGAAGCCTGGGCGGCCAACTAAGCAGGAGGTACAAAGGAATGTATAAGAGCAAGAAGCCTTATCTGTATGGCACCGGCCGCCGGAAGTCCTCCGTGGCCCGCGTGCATCTGTTCCCCAACGGCACTGGTGCTATCACCATCAACGGCCGTGATATCGACGATTACTTCGGCCTGGAGACCCTGAAGCTGATCGTGCGTCAGCCTCTGGCCACCACCGACACCCTGGGCAAGGTGGACATCGAGACCACCGTTACCGGCGGCGGCGTGACCGGCCAGGCCGGCGCCATCCGTCACGGCATCGCCCGTGCCCTGCTGCAGGTCAACCCCGAGTACCGTGCTGCCCTGAAGGCTGCCGGCTTCCTGACCCGCGATCCTCGTATGAAGGAGCGTAAGAAATACGGCCTCAAGGCTGCCCGTCGCGCTCCGCAGTTCAGCAAGCGCTAAACTTTATCAAAAGTGGTCAAAAACCCCGGAACTACGCGGTTTCCGGGGTTTTTCCTTTTCAAATGGTTTGACGCAATTTGACAGAACGAAGCCTCTTTTAACCCGTTTTCTATGGGTTAAATGGTGGACAACCACCCCAAAAAGAGGGCTTATGGGTTAAAAAATAGGACAACCGAGACGCGATTTTGGGATGCCAAGGGGATGTTTATTTATACATCTCCAAGAGACCTTTTTCGTGAAAACGGTTTGTCTGAATTTGACCTAATTTGAACAAAAGAGAATAAATCTAATCGCCAAGCGCTCAGTATTTTCTACTGGGCGCTTTTTGCGTTTCCGGGGAATTTCATTCCGGGATAAGAAAAGGCCGTCACTTTCAATTTTTGAAGTGGCGGCTTTTTCTATTTCCAGAAGCCATAGAACAATTCAGAAATGAGGTGAAGTCATTGAACACGCAAATCATCGCCATCGCCAACCAGAAAGGCGGCGTTGGCAAGACAACCACCTGCGCGAACCTGGGGATTGGGCTGGCGCAGGCCGGAAAGAAAGTGCTGCTGATCGACGGGGACCCGCAAGGCAGCCTGACCATCAGCCTGGGCCACCCCCAGCCGGACAAGCTGCCCTTTACCCTGTCCGACGCGATGGGCCGTATCCTGATGGACGAGCCGCTGCGCCCCGGCGAGGGTATCCTGCACCACCCGGAGGGCGTTGACCTGATGCCCGCAGACATCCAGCTCTCCGGCATGGAGGTCTCCCTGGTGAACGCCATGAGCCGAGAGACCATCCTGCGGCAGTATCTGGACACGCTCAAGGGACAGTATTCCCATATCCTGATTGACTGCCAGCCATCCCTGGGTATGCTCACGGTCAACGCCCTGGCCGCCGCCAACAGGGTCATAATCCCCGTTCAGGCGGAGTACCTGCCCGCCAAGGGCCTGGAACAGCTGCTCCAGACCGTAAACAAGGTGAAGCGGCAGATCAACCCCAAGCTCCAGATCGACGGCATATTGCTGACGATGGTGGACAACCGCACCAACTTCGCCAAGGAGATTGCCGCCCTGCTGCGGGAGACCTATGGCAGCAAAATCAAGGTGTTCGGCACCGAGATTCCCCATTCTGTCCGGGCAAAGGAGATCAGCGCCGAGGGCAAAAGCATTTTTGCCCATGACCCTAATGGCAAGGTGGCCGAGGGCTATAAGAATCTGACCAAGGAGGTGATAAAACTTGAAAAGCAGCGCGAAAAAAGTAGAGCTGGCTCCATACGATGATTTGTTTTCCACCGAGGAAAGCCGCCAGGATGCCAAGCTGGAGAAGATACAGGAAATTCCGCTGTCTGAGCTGCACCCATTTAAGGGGCATCCCTTCAAAGTCAAGGATGACGAGGCCATGATGGAGACCGCCGACAGCGTTCGGCAGTATGGTGTTCTGGTTCCGGCGATCGCCCGCCCGGACCCGGAGGGCGGCTATGAGCTGGTTGCCGGTCACAGGCGGCACCGGGCCAGTGAGCTGGCCGAGAAAGAAACCATGCCTGTCATTGTCCGAGACCTGGACGATGATGCTGCCACTATCATCATGGTGGACAGCAACTTACAACGTGAAAGCCTGCTCCCCAGCGAAAGGGCCTTTGCTTACAAGATGAAGCTGGAGGCTATGAAACACCAAGGCGCACGGGGGGACTTAACTTCGTCCCAACTTGGGACGAAGTTGCGTGCAGATGAATTGTTGGCGCAGCAGGCTGGTTCGAGTAGGAACCAGGTGCAGCGCTATATCCGCCTGACGGAGCTGATTCCCGAACTGCTGGATATGGTCGATGAAAAGAAAATCGCCCTCAATCCGGCTTATGAGCTGTCCTTTCTCAAAAAAGAAGAACAGCGGGATTTGCTGGACGCGATGGACAGCGAACAGGCTACCCCCTCTCTCTCCCAGGCTCAGCGACTCAAGAAATACAGCCAGGAGGGACATCTGACCCTCGATATGATGCGCGTCATCATGGGTGAGGAAAAGAAAAGTGATCTCGACAAAGTGACTTTCACCTCCGACACCCTGCGGAAGTATTTCCCCAAAAGCTATACGCCCCAGCGGATGCAGGAAACCATTATCAAACTGCTGGAGGCGTGGCAGAAGAAGCGCCAGAGAGACCAGGAACGATGAAAGGAGCCGCCTATGAGGGATATTTCAGCCCGTGAGCTGAAAGGACACAATATCTTGGCCGTAGAGCGTTTTCAGGACAGCACCCGCTGGATGATCGAGTTTTCCGTTCAGCGCCCTTGTTCCTACGGCTGCCCCGGCGATGATATGCGGCTGTTTCTTACGGAGGACGGGTATCAGGCCGCCCTCGTAAGCCAGAAGCGTCGGGAAATCAAAATCAAGCGGTATGCCCGTGTGATCGAGGGCCATGTGCTCGACTTCAAACCGGACAAGCGCCGCCGCCACCCGTAAACTCATTATCACTACGAAAGGAAAGGAATGAATATGTGTACTGTCCAGAGCATCAAAGATGCCATCCGGGAAAGTTGCCAGTCCCAGTATGATATGGAATCCACCGACATTGACCGGGTTTTGCAGACCCTCCCGTTTTCGGAGCATGAGCCGATGTTCAGTCATCCGCCGAAGTACAAGCGTCCTTACCGGCCCTGGCAGAACAACAAAAACAGCTGAAAGCCACAGTCTTTTTCACGAAGGATTGTGGCTTTTTTCATGCCCTAAAATTAGAAAGGAGTGAAGTCAATGGCCGTTTTTCGCATTGAACGGACCAAAGATTATACCGTGATGAGCAATCATCACCTGCGGAACCACGAACTATCCCTCAAGGCAAAGGGGCTTCTTTCCATGATGTTATCCCTGCCTGATGACTGGAACTATACTACCCGTGGACTTGCGAAAATCTGCAAGGAGGGCGTTGATGCCATCGGCAGTGCGCTGCGGGAGTTGGAAACCGCCGGTTACATCGTGCGGAACCAGCTGCGGGACCAACAAGGCCGGATCAGCGACACCGAGTATGTGATTTATGAGAAACCCCAGCCCAGGCAGCCAGAAACGCCAAGGCCGGATACGGCTGTACCAGATACGGCTTCACCAGATACGGAAAACCCGTATCTGGATAAACCGGATACGGAAAAGCCCGCAGAATTAAATATAGAGAAACCAAATACTCAAAAACAAAATACTCATGGAGCAAGTACCGATTCCATTCCCTTCCGGGAAACAGCGGCAGCACAGCTGCCGGAACGGAAAGGAAGGGATGCGATGTCTGTCTCAGAGATAGAAAATTATCGGGAATTGATTCTGGAGAACATCGAGTATGACTATCTGTGCAGAGAGTTTTCGACCTACGACACCATAGAGGATGCAGACGGCAAAGAGCGCCGGGTGTTGAATGCCAAAGAGACCACCCTGGCCGCCCAAAAGCAGCAAGCGATCCGGGACGCTTTCAAAGACTGGATTTGGAAAGACCCGGACCGCCGCCAAGCTCTGGTCCGCCAGTACAATGAGGAAATGAACTCCACCCGTCCCCGTGAATACGACGGCGGACACATTACTTTCGGTGGTATGAACCCGGCCATCACCTTGCGGGAACACCAGAAAAACGCTATCGCTCATGTGCTGTACGGCGGCAATACGCTGCTGGCACACGAGGTAGGCGCTGGCAAAACCTTTGAAATGGTGGCTGCCGCCATGGAGAGTAAGCGCCTGGGCTTGTGTCAGAAATCCCTCTTTGTGGTGCCGAACCATCTGACCGAACAATGGGCGTCGGAGTTTCTGCGGCTCTATCCTTCCGCCAACATTCTTGTCACCACCAAAAAGGACTTTGAGACCCACAACCGCAAGAAGTTCTGCGCCCGCATTGCCACCGGCGATTATGACGCCATCATCATGGGACACAGCCAGTTTGAGAAAATCCCCATCAGCCGAGAGCGTCAGGAACGGCTCCTTCAGGAGCAGATCGACGAGATCACCGAGGGCATTGCCGAGGTGAAGTACAGCGGCGGTGAGCGTTTCACGGTCAAGCAGTTGGAACGCACCAAGAAGTCCCTGGAAGCCCGGCTGGAGAAATTGCAGGCCGAGAGCCGCAAGGACGATGTGGTAACATTCGAGCAGTTGGGTGTGGACCGCCTGTTCGTCGATGAGGCGCATAACTATGACAGTACCGTGTATCCACCGCTGGAAAACGTACCGCGCCGTTTTTCGATTTCTCATAGAAATCGCTGGATGGTAGAGTCCGCCGATGTAGTGGTGGCCTATGTTCTCCATGATTGGGGCGGAGCAGCCACAACGTTACGGTGTGCCAAACAGAAAAAGAAGCAGATTATTTCATATCGTGATGAAATGGGCAGCTGAGGTTGTCTATTTTGCTGCCACTTCATATTTCCAAAACTGTTGAACGTTAAGCTGTCGGTAAAATTATGCCGAATTTTCATCACTTTACTTTTGAACTAATATTGCTTATAATATTAGTGTGAAAGGAAGTGGTACGGTGGGACAATTTGAACAGCTGGATCAGCTGCTGGAAACACAGGATGGGATGCTGCGAACAGCTCAAGTAGTATCTGCTGGTATTTCTAAGCCTGTTTTTTATGATTATGTGCACTCACGGGAATTGGAGCGGGTCGCGCATGGAATTTATCTTTCCAAGGATGCCTGGGTCGATGCCATGTACTTACTTCATCTGCGGGTCGAACAGGCAGTGTTTTCCCATGAGACAGCTTTATTTTTTCACGATCTGACAGACCGCGAGCCGCTGGAATATACGGTCACAGTCAAGACCGGATATAATCCCTCCAAGCTGAAAGCAGAGGGCGTACAGGTATTCACCATTAAGGCGGAACTGCATGGGGTGGGCCTGACAACGGCTCAGACACCATTTGGGCATACAGTTCCTGTCTATGACCTGGAGCGCACCATCTGCGACCTGCTCCGCAGCAGGAACAACATGGAGATGCAGACTTTTCAAGGGGCATTAAAGATGTATGCCAGAAGAAAAGACAAAGACCTGCGGACATTGATGCGGTATGCCGGTATGTTCCGGGTAGAAAAAATTCTGCGGCAGTATTTGGAGGTGCTTTTATGATAAAAACAGCAAGGCAGTTGAAGGATCTGATCCGCAATCTTTCCAGAAAAAAATCTGCGGACGCCCAGCTCTTGATGCGGAACTACATGATGGAGCGTTTTCTGGAGCGTATCTCCCTTTCTGAATATCGTGACAAATTTATTCTGAAAGGCGGTATGCTGGTAGCGGCTATGGTTGGTCTGGATGCCCGTTCCACGATGGATTTGGACGCTACTGTAAAAGGAGCCAATGTCAATGTGGAGGACATAGAGAATTTGATTTCCGCTATTGTGAGTGTCCCGCTTGATGATGGCGTCAAATTCCAGCTGAAAAGTATTTCGGAGATTATGGATGAGGCGGAATATCCGGGGATTCGCGTAAATATGACTACAACCTTTGACGGTGTGGTGACGCCTTTGAAGATTGACATTTCCACAGGGGATGCCATTACCCCCAGGGAGATCCGCTACTCTTTCAAGCTGATGCTGGAAGATCGCTCCATTGATATTTGGGCGTACAATCTGGAAACGGTTCTGGCCGAAAAGCTGGAAACGATCATTACCAGAACTACCACCAACACCCGCATGAGAGATTTCTATGACATTTATATTCTGGAACAGCTGCATGGGAATACATTGGACCCTCAGATTCTCCATGATGCGCTGCGGGCCACTGCTCACAAACGCGGGACAGAACGACATCTTGCAGAAGCTGCCGAAGTTTTTGAGGAAGTGGAGAACAGCTCGGTTATGCAGAAACTTTGGGAATCGTACCGCAAAAAATTTTCCTATGCGGCAGATCTGGAGTGGAACATCATCATGGGGGCGGTGCGCAGTTTATACGCTCTCAGTGAAAAGGAATCGAGCCTATGAAGAAGCACGGCCATTATTGTAAAGTCTGCGGAGAATATAAGGCTAATGAAAAATTTTCCGGCAAAGGTCATGCGGCGCACGTCTGTAAATCCTGTGCTTCTTTGCCGCCGGAGAAGCAAGCGGAGCAAATGACAATAAACCGCTTGCTGAATCTCCCATGGAGATTATCAAAGGAGCAGATTTCCTGGCTGAAGAACCGAATGAAAGATAAGCGCCGGGAAGTTCGTGCGCTGGCAAAAGAACAATACGAGATGAGGTTTCCTCCGAAGCGGTTAGAGGACATCGAGGACAATTTTGATTTTCTCGATGAGGACGATTTAATAGAATAACAAAAGCGGTCTGCACCATGCAGGCCGTTTCTTTTTTGGAAAGGAGGTCTCCCTTATGGCAACCACACGCATCATGCCGCTGCATATCGGCAAGGGTCGGACTGAGAGCCGTGCCATCAGCGATATTATTGACTATGTGGCAAATCCCCAAAAGACCGACAACGGAAAATTGATTACCAGCTATGGATGTGACAGCCGCACTGCTGATGCAGAGTTTCTGTTGGCAAAGCGGCAGTATATTGCCGCCACCGGACGAGTGCGCGGTACAGATGATGTGATCGCCTACCATGTGCGCCAGTCGTTCAGGCCCGGAGAGATCACACCGGAGGAAGCCAACCGGCTGGGCATAGAATTTGCCAGGCGGTTCACCAAAGGCAATCATTCCTTTGTGGTCTGCACCCACATCGACAAATCGCATATTCATAATCACATCATCTGGTCGGCGGTCAATATGGATTGTGACCGGAAGTTCCGTAACTTTTGGGGAAGCACCAGAGCTGTTCGACGTTTAAGTGACACCATTTGTATCGAGAACGGACTATCCATTGTGGAGAACCCCAAGCCCCACGGAAAAAGCTACAACAAGTGGCTGGGCGAACAAGCCAAGCCCTCCCATCGGGAACAGCTACGGGTGATGATTGACCGGGCGCTGGAGCAAAAGCCAGCAGACTTTGACACACTTCTGCAACTGCTTTCCGAGATGGGCTGCGAGGTATCTCGGCGCGGGAAAGCAATCCGCCTTAAAGCTCCCGGCTGGAAGAATGTAGCCCGTATGGATGACAAGCTGGGAGCCGGGTACAGCGAAACAGAAATCCGTGCGGTGCTGGCTGGAGAAAAGCAGCACACGCCCCGCAAGAAATCCACCGTGCAGCCGGAGCCACCCAAGGTCAATTTGCTGGTGGATATTCAGGCAAAATTGCAGGCCGGGAAAGGTGCTGGATATGCACGCTGGGCCAAGGTTTTTAACTTAAAACAGATGGCGCAGACCGTGAATTTTCTTACCGAACATCACCTACTGGACTATACAGAGCTGGAAGAAAAAGCGGTGGCGGCTACCGCCCATCACAATGAGCTGTCAGCGCAGATTAAGGCGACGGAGAAACGCATGGCAGAGATCGCCGTCCTGCGTACCCATATCGTTAATTATGCCAAGACCCGCGAGACCTATGTTGCCTATCGCAAGGCCGGTTATTCCCGAAAATTTCGGGAGGAACATGAGCAAGAAATTCTGCTCCATCAGGCGGCAAAAAATGCCTTTGATGAGATGGGAGTGAAGAAGCTGCCCAAGGTCAAAGACCTGCAATCTGAGTATGCCAAACTGCTGGAGGAAAAGAAGAAAACCTACGCCGAGTACCGGCGTTCCCGTGAGGAAATGCGGGAACTTTTGACGGCAAAGGCCAATGTGGATCGGCTGCTGAAAATGGATGAGGAACAGAAAAAAGAACAAGAAAAAGACCACGGCCAGCGGTAAGCCGGTCATGGTCATAAGCGTCCATCGGACGCGTAGCCGCAGAATGAAATTCTGCGTTCAAAGGGGCTTGGGGGCGCTGCCCTCAACAAGCAAAGCAGAGGGGGAAATCACGTCAGGATTTTTCCCTCTGTGGGCCGAGTGTATTAACACCGGCATTGCTTGCCACTTTTGTTCGCAAACAATATCCGTATCCTTTACACGATGATTTACTTTTATTATCATAGTCGTAATAAGTATATAAACTACTTACATATAAGCACCTAAAATATGAAAGGGCTGATAAAATGATGACCTTTGAAAAGGTTTTAGAAGTATTCAACGATTACCTAAATAAAGATAGTGTTTTGGAGGTGGTGAACACTAAGCGAGGATACACCGTTATGATTTGGGATGAAAAAGATGAGCAATGGTTTGGTGTGGAACATTGCAAAGCCCCCGAGCTTTTACGGGATGCCTTACTTGATGGCTATCGTGATTTTTTAGAGCAACAACTTACTCATAACCGCAGGAGTTTAACCGAAACAGAAATCTTAGATATTCAAAACCGATGTGAACAGCTTTATGATTTGTGTGGAGAATAAAAAAATAACCTAAAAAGTGCGATAGCCTGTGTAGGTGTCGCACTTTTTTCAGTTGGCTTGGCTTACGAAAACAGCGTTAATTATTCCGCAGTTTCTCTTGCCTTTTTCAAGCCTTGAGCCGTAGCTTCCATCACGATAAGCTCCTTTTCTTCCATATCATTCAACAGTACATCAACTTGTTTGCGGCGATTGTTGTCGCCATCTTCATTGCATGGAAAAAAGAACTGGTCTACAGAGATGTCAAGCAAGGTAGTAATGAGATAAAATTTGTTAAGCCTTGGGTGCTGCCCCCTGTTCTCTATATACATAATAGAGCGTGGCGTAAGGTCTACCAGTTGGGCAAGATATTCCTGTGTCCACCCTTTTGCTTCCCGAGCTTTTTTTATCGCTATACCTAACGGCTTAAAATCAAGTTTTCTTTCATCTTGGTACATTTTAATATCATCCTATATCATTGTACATTTCGGGTGATGATATTTGAACGAAGTATGATTTTATGTTTAGTAGTGTATAATTTCGTATTAGTGGAGAGAAACTTGCTATTATTCGTCATTCCGTATATAATAATTATATACTCTTTGCGAAAGGAAGTTGATATTATGAATTACATTTCTGTGAAAGCCGCTTCTGAAAAATGGGGCATATCGGAAAGACGGATACAAAAATTATGTGAGGAAAATCGCATTGACGGAACTGAAAAATTTGGTCGTGCATGGATGATACCAAAAGATGCAGAAAAACCCGTTGATGGACGTATGAAAACAAGGAACAAACAGGAGGAGAATCATGGAATTTAATGAAAAGCTACAACAGCTTAGGACTGGAAAGAACTTAACGCAGGAACAACTTGCGGAGCAATTATATGTATCAAGAACAGCCATTTCAAAATGGGAAAGCGGCAAGGGTTACCCTAACATTGAGTCGCTCAAGTGTATTTCTAAATTCTTTTCTGTGACCATAGATGAACTGCTATCGGGCGAAGAACTGATTACACTTGCCGAAACTGAAAATCGTTCCAACTTGAAAAAAATTTACAGTTTCATTTATGGAATATTAGATATGATGGCGGTTACTTTTATACTTTTGCCGTTGTATGGTAACGGTAACCTTGTTGACGGATATATTTATTCTGTCAATCTACTTTCATTTACAGACACTACCCCAATATATCTTGCAATCTATTGGATTGTTTTTATTGTTTTGATTGCACTTGGGATAGCGAAACTGATGTGTGTTTGTTTTGAAAAGGAATCATGGAGCAACATAATCACAAAATGCTCTCTCGTGCTGAGTACGCTTTTTATCTGCTTCTTCGCTGCGGCAAGACAACCCTATGTAACCGCCCTTATGTTTCTGCTATTTGTTGCTAAAATATTTGTCTGGATAAAGCAAACCCAAACAAAGTAAAATGCCATAAACCCTTTAAAATAGGCTCTGACACGATAAGTGTCGGAGCTTTTTTCGTGCTGACATCTATTGTGTCGGCATTGTGACGGTAGATTTCTTGGCTTCTATGCAATACTCGTGGATAATAAGATTGTGGTCAGCGAAAACAAGAACAGCAACCCACGGAAAGGAGAATCAAATATGGATTATATCATTGAAACAGAAAATCTTACGAAGCGATACGGAACAGCCACCGTTGTCGATAAGGTAAATCTTCATGTGCCAAAGGGCAAAATTTATGGTTTGCTCGGCAGAAACGGAGCAGGCAAAACCACAGCAATGAAAATGATGTTGCAGCTTGCTTTCCCAACGGAGGGAACGGTACGCTTGTTTGGCACAAACTATAAGGAAAATATCCATACCCTTTATAGCAAAGTAGGCTCTATTATCGAAACACCGGGATTTTACAGTAATTTAACAGGGTATGAGAATTTGCAAATTCTCGCTAAACTGCGAGGGGGAGTATCTAAAAGTGGAGTAGAAAAAGCTCTTGAAGTTGTGGGGCTGCATAAGGAGAAAAGAAAAGTCTTTTCCGATTATTCCCTCGGAATGAAGCAACGGCTTGGTATTGCCGCCGCCATTATGCACGAGCCGGAGCTTTTAATACTTGACGAACCGATTAACGGACTTGACCCCATTGGAATAGTTGAAATACGCTCATTTTTATCTGAACTTAGTCACAATCATGGCATTACCATTTTTATCTCAAGCCATGTTTTAAGCGAGATTGAACAGATAGCAGATATTATCGGCGTTATGCACGAGGGGCATTTAGTAGAGGAAGTGAATATATCCGAGCTTCACAAAAGGAATCGAAAATACATTCAATTTGATTTATCTGACAGTGAGATAGCCGGAAAGATTTTAGAAAACCACTACCACATGACGGATTTTACAGTGCAGGACGGTACGGTGAGAATTTATGACTTTAGCCAAAGTGTTGGAGAAATCAATCGAGAATTTGCACGAAATGGACTGCTCGTGACAAGGATAAATGATAGTGAGGAAAACTTAGAGGACTACTTTTCTAAACTGATTGGAGGTGGCGGTATTGCTTAATCTTATTTCTTGTGAATTATTAAAACTAAAGCGTTCAAAAATGGTGCTAATTAGTGTGGCAGGGGTATTATCTACCCCACTTTTGATGTTAATAGAAGCCTTGCAAACACATTTTGATAAGCCGGAGATTATCTTTACCTTGTCTGACATATACAGCGACAGTGTACTGTATATCATGCTGCTGGTAAACATTATGATATATGTGGCAATTGCAGCTTACTTGTTTAGCAGAGAGTACACAGAAAGCACCCTCAAAACCATATTGCCCATACCCATTTCAAGGACAAAACTATTAATTGGAAAATTTTGCACCCTGCTTCTTTGGATTGTTATGCTAACCCTTGTAACATGGGCAGGTATATTTATCGTTTGTGGGCTATATGACGCTGTCTTTACATTGGAGGGATATAGCTTACTAGTGGCAATAGTATGGCTCCCCAAGTTTTTGTTTGGCAGTATCCTGATGTTTTTAACAGTTTCTCCTTTTGTGTTTGTTGCTATGAAAACAAAAGGATTTGTCGCCCCGATGATTGGCTCTGCCGTGATTGTCATGGGAAGTGCCGCACTTTCAAATCAAGAATGGGGAGCGTTGTATCCGTGGACAGCCACCTATTTCTTGGTGCAGGGTAAACTTCAGAGTACCGGCTATCCTACACTGCTGTCTGTATCTATTATTATTCTTGTATCAGCAGTTGGTTTTCTTATGACCTTTCATCATTTTAAAAAGGAGGATTTGAAATAATGGTACTTGATTTTATAGAAATTTTAAAAGTTATTTTTCTTGGAATTGTTGAGGGTATTACTGAGTGGCTACCTATCAGCAGCACAGGACATATGATTCTTGTGGACGAATTTATCACACTTAATATGAGCGAAGCATTTAAAGAAATGTTTTTTGTTGTTATTCAACTTGGAGCTATACTCGCAGTGGTTGTAATGTTTTGGAACAAGATGTTTCCCTTTCAATTTAAGAACAAAGCACAGTCAATTGTTAAAAAGGATACTTTCTCGTTGTGGTTCAAGGTTGCGGTAGCTTGTGTACCGTCAGCTATTATGGGGATTCTATTTGATGATTATTTGGATGCTTACCTCCAAACCCCCATTGTGATTTCAATCATGTTAATCTTTTATGGTTTGTTATTCATTCTCATAGAAAATTGGAATAAAAAGCGTACTCCTACTACTATGGCACTTTCTGACATCAGCTATAAAACAGCAATCTTGATAGGGGCATTTCAAGTGTTATCACTTATACCCGGCACATCACGGTCGGGAGCAACGATTATAGGTGCTTTACTCATAGGAGTTTCACGAGTGGCAGCAGCAGAGTTTACTTTTTTCCTCGCAGTACCTACTATGCTTGGAGCAAGTGCTTTTAAGCTGTTAAAATTCGGGTTTGAATTTACAAGTGCAGAACTGCTCGCTCTTGTTCTCGGTATGGCTGTGGCATTTGCGGTATCTGTCTTAGTAATTAAATTCCTAATGAACTTTATCAAAAAACATGATTTTAAGGTGTTTGGTTGGTATCGAATTGTGCTTGGTATACTTGTTGTACTTATAAAATCTTAATAATGCGTTTTCTTTGTGCGCGAATAAAAATGCCAGTTGGTCCTTAAGATCAGCTGGCATTTTTGTTTCTGGGGATGGAAAACAACCCAGAGATTCTCGTTGTCGATCTCCTCCTGATTTTAGTTTGCATGGTGAATTTTGCAAATTGAATCTACAGGAGGTTAATAATGGGATTTAATTATGGATATGAGAAAAAGAAGTTTGATAGTAGATGGAAGCGTTTAGAAGTTGAGTATTGTGATGCAGGGATGAGCGAAGAACAGATTGCTGCCATGAAAGAATATGACTGGGCATGGTTTTGCAGTCAAAGGGTTTTTCAAAACCATACGCAACCAATACCTTGTGAACAATATGATGAAGTATGTGGTCAATCACAGCTGTTCCGAAAGTTTGCATCGTTATCTTATCAATGGGATGTTGATAAGATTGATCAAACGCGATATGGATGGTTGGCTTCGGTGGAAAACGAACAACTACTGTTGAGATTGAAGAAGCTGTCGAAGAAAGATTTGGAGCTATTGACATTACTTTTTGTGGATGGTTATCGTCAAATTGATGTAGCACGTCTTTGGCATTGTTCCAGAAGTGCTGTTGCACAAAGATTTAAAAAAATAAAAAAATTTTTGAATAACACTTAACAAATGAAGCGTATCAGTGCCTACCCATTGAGGGAAGAACATTCTCCCAATGTGGAGCTTGACAATTTCATAGACGGCATTTCCGGTACATAACCTATGTACGAGCGAATCAGGCACGCCGCGAAGATGGACAGCCCCAGGAGGTGATGAATAGGACTGTTCCGAGCGATCCACGTCAGCCTGATACCCGAAAGTGGCATTTCAGGGCGCGATGACTGCATAGGGGTTAAAGATACTTCCTCACGGCCTCCTAAAGACTTGGGGGGAACTCTGCGGCGCACGAGTAAAACGACGCTGTGGAGTTATGACAGCCGCGCCAGCGGAGACCGGAATGTCCCCATCGCCAGGGGTGCGTGGCAAATGTGGCGAGTAAATTTTTCAAAGTCAGATACCATGCGCTGGCAGCTTCGGTTGCCAGCGCATTCATGTGATTTTGAAAGCAACAACCACATCTTTGACAGAAAGGGGGACCACCTATGGAAAAATTGATTTCGCGGAAAGAGGCTGCCAAATTACTGGGGATTAGCATTGCCACTTTGGATGCAGCTCGAAACAGTGGGCTAATTTCCTATGTTCAGTATGTGCAAAATGGTTGCGTGTACTTTACAGATGCTGGCCTTCAGGAGTATATCGCAAAATGCACCCATCGTGCAAAGCCAGTGGAAAAAAGCGCTACATACCGCAAGCTGCGAAGTGTCCGAGCTTGAGCTGTTCCGTATCCTTGCTGGAACCTAATATGTCTGATAAAACAAAGGTACAGCGCTGGACATTATTCTTAGGAGGTGACGGAATTGGCAAAAAGAAAAAGGGCAATTCCTCAATATGGTACGGTCGTGCTTAACGGCATTGAATATTATAGAACCAGAGTCGAAGATTCGGATGGAAACAGAGTGGCGCTTTATGCAAAGACGCCCGAAAAGCTTTATGACAAGGAACTGGAGGCGTTAGAGCAGATTGACAGTACTACGTTTCGTCGAAGATCGCCTACGGTTGCTGAGTACTGTGAGAAGTGGCTGCTGATGCAGTCCGTCCATGTTCGGGCCACCACCTTGACAGATTATACCTCTAAGGTGCGGCGGCACATTATTGGAGGGCTGGGAGACAAGAGAATGGCTGATGTATCCCTGGATGACATCCAACTTGCCCTCGTACCTGTTTCCAAGAAGTCGGCTTCGGTTTATAAGTCTGTGGTGATTCTCTGCAAGTCCATTTTCCGGGCGGCCAAGGAGAGCCATGTGATTGACGAGGACCCGACCATATACCTGGATGCAAAGGGAGGAGTTCCCCAGGAAGAAAGACAGGCATTGACGGATGAACAGGTTGAGCGGCTTTTGGACACGATCCGGGATTTGCCGCCCTATGTATTTGTGATGATCGGTTTATATGCCGGTCTGCGCCGGGAAGAAATCCTGGCGCTGCAATGGGATTCTGTGTATCTGGATGCAGAGGCTCCGTACTTAACGGTACGGCGGGCATGGCACACAGAACATAACAGGCCGGTCATTCTTACCGAGCTAAAGACCAAAGCGGCACAAAGAAACATTCCTCTCCCGGTCTGTCTGGTTGAATGTCTGAAAGATGCAAAGAAAAAATCCACTTCGGATTATGTGATTGCCAATCGGGACGGTGATCCGCTAACAAAAGGGCTAACCAAAAAATAAATACCGCAATCCGTTGATACACAAGTGTTTCCCGCTTTTGATATTAAGCAGTACGGTCTGAAGGCCGCCCGTCGTGCTCCTCAGTTCAGCAAGCGCTAATTTTATTGCAGAGCAATCAAAAATGCCGCCCGAAAGGGCGGCATTTTTCTTGCCTGTGGAACTGTCCTTATACCACAAAAAAGGGACGCTGCCAAAGGCAGCGTCCCTTTTCTATTTAGGGTGAATTATACTATCAAGCGCAACAATTTAGGGAAATAAAAAGAGTTCATATGGCCCCCAGTGGTAGAATGGAGTAACCACACAACCAAAACACCAGGAGGGGACTATATGAACTACC
>NZ_NFIL01000036.1:0-22338 GCF_002161755.1 Flavonifractor sp. An4
TAAAACGAAACCTGGCGTTAATTAACGCCAGGCCTCGCAAAGTTTTGAATTTCCATTCTGCCCAGGAATTATGGGACTTCGAACTCAATTCCTGTTGCACTTAGTTTGACAATTCACTTTTAGTTGCTGCCCTTGGGCAGGAAGGGGAGCAGGGCGTCGGCCAGGCCGGTGACCGGCATGGTCTGGAGGGTCACCTTGCCGGGGCCGGTGATCACCGTATTAAACAGCCCCTCCCCGCCGAAGAGCATATTCTTCACACCGTGAATCATCTGCACATCGATGGAGCAGGTGGCGTCCATCATGGCCAGATTTCCGGTATCCACTACAATGCTCTGGCCCGGCTTCAGCTCGTATTCCACCACCGAGCCGTCCAGCTCCACAAAGGCCATACCGTAGCCGGACAGCTTCTGCATGATAAAGCCCTCGCCGCCGAAAAAGCCGGTTTTCATCTTCTTCTGGAAGTGGATGGACAGCTCCACCCCCTGCTCAGAGGCCAAAAACCCCCGCTTCTGTACAATGACCGGATGGGCCGGATCAATGGGAATGGCCCGAATGGTGCCAGGCAGGCTGGAACCAAATGCAATCATGCCCGGGCCGCCTACCGCCGTATATGTATTCTGGAAGATGGAATCGCCGGAAAACATCCGTCCAAAGGCCTTGCCAATGCCCCCCGCGCTGGTAGACATCTCCATATTGGGGGACATCCAAACCATAGACCCCCGCTCGGTGATCATGGACTCGCCGGCGGCCACCTGACAAATCACTACCGGCATGGGCTCTCCCTTGATCTCATACTGCATACCATCGCCTCCTCATCAAATGGGTTTCCAAAATGAGTATACGATAGAGGCCGCTGGGATGCAAGCCGTTTTTCGTCAGACTTCCACCCCCTCCAGGCGCATGACCGACACCTCAAAGGCGGTGCGCTGACAGCTTTCGCCATTCTCCAGCTTGGTGTAGGCCCGGCTCTGGAGGCGGCCCTCCAGCCGCACCCCGTCCCCCACTTCCAACTCGCCGCAGCAGCGGGCCAGCGCCCCCCAGGAGATGCAGGGCAGATAGTCCGCCCGGCCATACTTCCGATTTACCGCCAGCATGAGATCGCAGATCTCCCGGCCCAGAGGGGTGCGTCGGAACACCGGCGGCTTGCACAGTACCCCGGCCAGGGTAAGCCGGTTCTCATTGGGTCCCTCCCCCGGCTTGATGCTCTTGGCGTGCAGGGTGATGACCAGCTTGCTGCCGGTTCCGCTTTTGTTGTTAAAGGAGCGCACCTCCCCCTCCACCTCCACCGGCGTCCCCGCCTTTACCGGATACTCCTCCAGCAGTTCTTTAGGCGCAATGACGTTGATGGTGTCCTCCGAGCCGGACAGCCGGAGCACCGTAAGGGGAAAGGTCTCGTACACGACCCCGTGGGTCTCATGGGACCACACCGGGTCCGCCGTGACGGTCCCCCGGAGCATTGCCCGATTCTCATTCCATCCTGTCTGCATATCCATCCACACTCCTGCCTGTTTTGGGTAGCTGTGGCATCTATATGCGGGTTTGTCCCCCGCTATGCCCACCCGATACAGACAGTGGTTGACGATTCTGTCCACAATGGAGTATGAGAGTGAAAAGGAGTGTAACATACATGAACAAGCATTTTAAAAACGCGACATTCACCAAGGTCTTCTTTATCTGGTTCGCCCTCTTCTTTTTGCTGCTCATGATCAATATGCAGACGGTGCAGAATAGCCTGCTGGTCAGCATCACCGGGGCTGCCCTGGGCGTATTCCTGCTGATCTTCCCCGTCCCGCCCCACTCCTTCCAGCGCCGCTATGGCGAGGAGCGTGCTGTCCATGTCACCCGTGTCCTGGCTGTGGCCATTATTGTGATATCGTTTATTTCCAAAGTGCAATTCTAAACAGAAGGTCCAGCCCATTGTGTGGGCTGGACCTTTTTTACTGCTGATTTTGCCAGTCGGCGGGATAGACGAAGTAGAGGAACCGGGCATGGCCGGTGACGGAGAACTGGATCTCGCTGCCTTTGGGAATGTGGATCAGCTCCCCCGGCCCGGCGGACACCTTTTGCCCGTTGCACAGGATGTCCAGCCGCCCCTCCACCACATAGTCCATCTCGTCGTAGTTCAGTGTCCAGGGAAAGGTGGTGTCGGTCATCTCCATGATGCCCACCCCCAGCCTGGGGGATTGCTCCAGGGTGAACAGGTCCCTGGTATACACCTTGTCACCGGGGTTGCCGGTGTTCATCCGGTGGGCCTCGGTGACGGTGAGGGCAGGCACTTTCACCGCCTGCACCCCGCCCCCCAGGTGCTCCAGCAGCACCTGGCGGATGATGGTCTCCAGCTGATTACGCTCCATGCTGCACCTCCTTCCGGGTAAGGAACATGGCCACCGCCACGGCGGTGACGCCGCCCACCAGCTTGCCCACGATCATGGGGAAAATCATGGTGGAATCAAAGCCGGCGGTAAAGCCCAGGTGGTCACCGAACACAAAGGCCGCCGACACAGCAAAAGCCACGTTGATAATCTTGCCCCTGCGGTCCATGTCGCCCATCATCTGAAACATGGGAATATTGTTGGCCAGGGTGGCCACCATCCCCGCTGCCGCCACGTCGTTCATGCCCAGCAGGCCGCCCAGCTTCATCAGGGGCTTTTTAAACACCTTGGTGATGACGTACACCAGGGGGAAGGCGCCCGCCAGCACGATGGCGATATCACCCACGATGCCAATGCCCTCCTCAATGGAGTTGAGGCCAGGGATAATCGTCAGGGGCGTCAGGGCCTCAATGATGGCGGCGGCCAGACCGATGGTGATGATGATAACGATAATGCGGCCAAAGACCTGGAAGCCCTTTACCATGCCGTTGGGCACAAAGGCCAGCCCCAGGGCGATGAGCAGCGCAAAGAGCACGATGGGCAGCAGGTTGCGCAGCACCATCATCACCGGGAATCCCGCCACCAGGCCGCCCACAAAGCTGCCGATGGGGATGGTAATGACGCCGGCCAGCACGCCGGTGGCCAGAGCGGGCCGGTCCTCGGCTTTAATAATGCCCAGGCCCACCGGAATGGTAAAGACGATGGTGGGGCCCAGCATTGCCCCTACGATGAGGCCGCCGAACTGGCCCGCCTCCTCCGTCAGGGCCAGCTCCTGAGCCAGGGGGGCGCCCCCCATGTCGTTTGCCAGGATAGTACCGGCGAACATGGCCGGGTCGGCCCCCAGGGCCTGATAGAAGGGCACCACCACCGGCCGCAGCAGGTTGGCCAGCACAGGGGCCAGGCAGATGATACCGATCATGGCCAGGGCCAGAGAGCCCATGGCCATGATGCCCTCCTCAAACTTCTCTCCCAGGCCGAACCGGTTGCCCAGGATGCGGTCGATGGCCCCCAGGGCCATAAAGAGCACCATCAGATAGACGATGATCTCGTTGATGGACATAAACTGTCCCTCCCTTTTGTGAAACGGGGCGGCAGGTGGGCCGCCCCCTTATGGATCAATGATCCCGATGATGGCGGCGTCCACCGGCACATTTGCCCCGGCAGCGATGCGGGCCGCCCCGCCGGTGGCGATGAGGACCCGCTCGCCCTCACCCGCCCCTACGCAGTCGGCACACACCAGTATGGTCTCCCCCACCTCCACCGTCAGAAAGGTCTGTCCGGTCAGGTTGGGGGCTTTTTTTGTGGCCCATACCTTACCGGCCACCTGTCCCAGCAACACAGATCCCCATCTCCCTCAGCTGCCGCTCCAGGGCCAGGCAGCGGCGATAGATTGACGGCGGGGCGGTGCGGCGGTAGAGCCGGTACTCCAGCGCCTTCCGCTCCAGACACACCCGTGCCCCCGCCAGCAGGGCGGCCAGCACCTCAGTCTCCCCCCGACTGGCCGGGGCCAGGGCGGCCAGCCGCCCCATGGCCCCCACCGGCAGCCAGGTAATCACCAGGGTACGCCCCCGCCACTCCAGCCTCACGGCAAAATCAGGGCCCGGTCCCCTTTTTTGAACCCGCAGGCGTTGGCCTCGTCGTAGTCAATATGGGCGAAGGTGGCGAACTGGGGAGACACCCGCACCTCCACCCCCTCCAGGGTCAAAGGCCGCTGGGTGAGGCACTTGAGCCGCACCTCCCGGCCATTCTCCACTCCAAAGCGGGCGGCGTCCGCCGGAGTCATGTGGATGTGCCGCTTGGCGGCAATAACCCCCCGGTTCAGCCGCAGCACCCGGTCTCCATTGCGCAGGGTGATGCCGGGGGTGCCCTCAATGTTCCCCGACAGCCGCACCGGGGGTGTAATGCCCAGCACCACGCCGTCGGTGAGGGAGATCTCCACCTGGCTCTCCTTCCGCTCGGGGCCCAGCACCACCACGTTGGGGATGGACCCTTTCGGCCCCTCCAGGGTCACCCGCTGGGCGGCGGCAAACTGCCCCGGCTGGGACAGGTCCTTCACCCGCTGGAGCTGGAAGCCGGGGCCGAAGAGGGTATCCAGATCAGCCCGGGACAGGTGGACATGGCGGCCGCTGGCCTCCACCTCCACCGTCAGGCGGCGGACGATCTGCTCCGCCAGGACCTCGATATTGATGGTATTAAGCGTGTTCATATTGTCCCGCCTTTAGCTTGATCATCATGATCCACATGAGGGAGGACAGCCGGTTTAGGGCCAAAATGATGTCCCCCCGGGTCACATTGCCCTCCACGTCCTTGAAGGCCCCATAGGCTGAAAGCTCGGTCTGCCGCACCAGGGTGCGCACCTTGTTCACCGCCAGCAGAGCGGGCCCGTCGGTGCAGGCGGGCAGAAAGTGGGGCTGGCCCAGGTACTTGTCCGGGTAGTGGGAGTATTCCCGCAGCTGTCCGGCGTCGTAGCCGCACAGGCGCAGCTCCCCCACCGGCTCGTCCAGCACGTCGCACCGGATGAGCCGCCGCACCAGGTCCAGTGCCTCCCCCAGCTCCTTCACCAGAGCCGGGTACTCATGGGAGGCCTGCTGGGCCAGCATGAGTTCCCCCTCCAGGGCGTCGATCATGCCCCGGAAGGCGATGCGGGGGTGGTCCTTACGCACCAGGATGTTGCCCTTGAGGTGGGTCATATGCTCCGGCTTTTCGTTCAAAGTGGCGCCGAAGAGGGTACGGTATTTACCAGGGGCGGGTGCGCCGGCATCCTCCCGCCCCTGAGGGAATACCGCCTGAATCTTATGGGCGGCCAGCCAGTCCCGGGCCCCGGGAGTCAGCTTCTGGTCCTTGTTGACCACCACCGGCCCCCGGGTGCCGTTGTCCGACATACGCCGCACGTCCTCACGGGTGAGCAGCTCCATTTATTCGCTCATGCCCTCGCCGCCGTGAGGCAGGATGTGGTCCACCTCGGCGTGGGGGCGGGGAATGACGTGGACGGAGATCAGCTCGCCCACCTTCTCGGCGGCGGCGGCTCCGGCGTCGGTGGCGGCGTTGACGGCCCCCACATCCCCGCGGACCATGACGGTCACCAGGCCGCCGCCCACCTGCTCCTTGCCCACCAGCTGCACGTTGGCGGCCTTTACCATGGCGTCGGCGGCCTCAATGGCTCCCACCAGTCCCTTGGTCTCCACCATACCCAGCGCGTTCGTATTTGCCATGTTCTGTTTCCTCCTGTCAGTTGTCTGTTTCATAGGCTCCGCCGGTTGGGCGGAAGTCGGTTTGCTTTTTCTGCCCCGGCCCGACTGGGCCTTCTTTCTGGGGGCCTGCCGGGGCGTCTCGGCCACCGGCATATGGGGGGCTCCCCCCGCCTCGCCGGCCTCCTCCCCGTTGGCGGCCCGGACCTCATGCTCCATGTCCTCCTCCAGGCCCTGGGGGCGCTCGGCCATCAGGGAGTTGGTCAGATTCTGGGCCTCCTGCAAAATGGCCTCATGGGGGTTCAGCAGCACGCCGTCGGCGTTGACTTCGCTCATGTTACCTCAGCCTCCCCATGATCTGCTCCACCAGGCGGTTGAGCAGGGTCTCGTCCACGGTGCAGGAGGAAAGGGCCGGGCTGCCGCCCCGCAGCTCCTCCAGCTCCTTCACGCCCCATGCCACCCGCTTGATGTTGATGAGGTCCAGAGGGCCGATGTTGTTGGAGCTGGACGACCCGCCCACCGCGCCGCAGCCCAGGGTGAGGGCGGGGAACAGGCAGGTGGTGGCCCCGATGCCGCCCAGGGCGGAGGGGGTGTTCACCAGCACCCGGCTGGCGGGGACGGCGGCGGCAAACCGCTTGGCCACGCTCTCATCCTCGGTGTGGATGGAGAAGGTGTGGCCCGCGCCCTCCCACTCCAGGATCTCGATGCAGCGATTCAGCACCGCTTCCTCGTCCTCCTCCACAAAGCAGCCCAGGATGAGGCCCAGCTTCTCACTGGAGTAGGGGTGCCCCTTGCCTACCCCGGTCTCCCGGGCCACCAGCACCCGGGCGGAGGGGGGCACCCGGTTCAAGCCCGCCAGCTGGGCCACGGTGGACACGCTCTTGCCCACGATGGCCGGGTTCATGGTGCCGTTGGGCCGGAGGATGAAGCGGGAGAGCTGGCGGGTCTCCTCCTCGTCCAGCAGGTAGGCTCCCTGGGCACGGAGGGCGGCCTTTACCGCCGGCTCCATCCGCCGGGTCATGATGACGCTCTGCTCGCTGGCGCAGATGGTGCCGTTGTCAAAGGTCTTGGAGTCCAGGATGCGCTTTACCGCCTGCTCCACGTTGGCGGTGTGGTGGATATAGGCCGGGCCGTTGCCCGCGCCCACGCCGATGGCGGGGGTGCCGGAGGAGTAGGCCGCCTTCACCATGGCCGCACCGCCGGTGGCCAGGATGAGCCGGGTGGTGTCATGGCGCATGAGGGCATTGGTGGCCTCGATGGTGGGGGTGGTGATGCAGGAGATGGCCCCCGCCGGGGCCCCCGCCTCCTCCGCCGCCCGGCGGATCACATTTACCGTCTCGGAAATACAGTTGACCGCCCCGGGATGGGGGGAGAACACGATAGGGTTGCCCGCCTTCATGCAGATCATGGCCTTATAGATGACGGTGGAAGTGGGATTGGTGGAGGGCACCAGACCGGCCACCACACCTACCGGCACGCCGATGTCCACCGTCCGGTGCTCCCGGTCCTCGGCCAGGATGCCGTGGGTCTTTTGGTCCCGGATGGCCTGGTGCAAGGTCTCCGCTGCAAAGCGGTTTTTAATCTCCTTGTCCTCTTTCCGTCCGAAGCCGGTCTCCTCCACCGCCATGTCGGCCAGCCGCCGGGCGTGCTGGGCCCCGGCCCGGGAGATGGCCGCCGTGATGGCGTCCAGCTGTTCCTGGGTCATGACGGCCAGGGCCCTCTGGGCCTTTCTGGCCTGGGCCAGAAGGTCCCGGACCTCCTGGATGGAGCGCAGATCTTTATCAAATTCCATAGGATCACACCTCCTTGGGATGAGCGGCCACCGCCTTTACCGCCTCGGCAAAGGCGGCCGCCGCCGCGTCGCAGGCACTCTGGGTACCGGTGAGAAGGCCGCCGCCGAAGTTGGTCTCGCTGGGGGGCTCAAAGAGGGTCACCAGCTCCACGTCGGAGGCCTTCATGGCCTCGTCCAGCCCCACCATGGCCTCCAGGGGCGGGGCGATCAGGTAGGCCAGGGCCTCCCCCTCCCGTACCCCCGCCACTTTGGACAAATAGGTGCCGGTGCGGGAGACGGTGTGGGCAAAGTAGATGACGGAGTCATCCTGATTGGCGGAGCGGAACCCCGCCCCGCTGTTCATAAAGTCCACGCAGGCCCGCAGGCCGGACTCCACCTCCGCCGGGTTGGGCCCGGCCAGGATGCCGATGACCTCACCGGCCAGGGCGGTGGAGGCGTTGGCCGCACCGGCATACAGGGACTTGCCGTACACCACCTCCACCGCCGCCGCCTTGGTGGCCTCGTCCAGGGCGCAGTAGGTCATGTCGTCGCTGTCGGCGGTGATGAGGCCGATGGAGCGGTACTGCCGGGGCAGGCCCAGCTTCTTGGCTAAGGTCTCGCTGACGTTGGCGATGGTGCGGGTGGCCAGCACCTTGGCCGGGATCAGATCGCCTGTCATACCGTCACCCCCTCAAACTTTCCCCACGGGGCAGGCCCCGCGGGGACCCCAAGTGTATTTTCATCTGCTCGGGCGAAGTGAATTCGCCCGGCATCAAGGTTTTGCCTGGCGGCAAAACGCTTGTACGCGCTGACGCGCGCCCCGCCGTGCGGGGCCCCGTTGCCGCTGGTATCCTCAACGCAGGTCAATTCCACTCGCCTTCCTTTCCAGCATGGTCTTGATGAGTTCCGCAATGTGCGCGCCCGCCTCCACGGCGGTGGTGCCCCCCTTGTGGATGTTGGAGATCACCGTCCGCTTGGACTCGGGGATGCCGATGTGGGGCTTGTAGGTCAGGTAGGCGGACATGGACTCGGCGGTCACCAGGCCGGGCCGCTCCCCCACCAGCATACACACCACCTCCGCGCCCGTCAGATCGCCAATGTGGTCGGAGGCGCCCACCCGGCAGTACTTTACATAGAGCACCGGGCCGCCCTCCAGGCCGTAGGCCTTCAGGCCCGCCCGCACCGCCTGGAGACAGTCCACGGCGTTGGCCTCGATGGCGGCGGAGCTGAGGCCGTCCCCCACCACCAGGGCAATTTTCGGGTTCTGTCCAAAGGTCTTTTTGATGATGGCCTGGTTCTCCTCGTCGAACCGGCGGCCCCGGTCCGGCCGGGTCAGATACTCGTCCTTGGTCTGGCACAGGGTTTGGACGGGCACAAAGCCGTTTTGTACCGCAAACTCGTCGGGCACATGGGAGAACACCGAGTCCTGGGCGGCGGCGTGGTCGGCCCGCATCCGCAGCATGGAGATGGTTCGATACCGGGCCCCCGCTCGCCCCAGGCCCAGCCGGGCCGGGGTTTTCAACTTCAAATCCTGAAAGGCCTGGCCGCTGCGGGGGTTGTCCACCAGGTACTGCCGCCGCAGGTCAATCTGGGTGATGTCCTCCAGGCAGCCCTGGCTCACATCCTCCTGCCGGGGGGCGGGCCGGGTCGCGGTCACGGCAGCGGGCTGCCCCGCCAGCTCCAGCACTATCCGCTCCACCATGGAGCGCAGTTCTTTTTCATCCAAATTCAAAACCTCCTTAACCCAGCAGCACCGACGCGTCACCCGCCAGCGGGGTCAGCTTGCCGTTCTCCACAAAGCCCATGTCCTCCAGCCACCGCTGGAAGGGGGGAATGGCAGTGAGGCCGAACATCTCCCGCAGGGCGGCGGTCTCGTGGAAGCCGGTGGTCTGGTAGTTGAGCATCACGTCGTCCCCGTGGGGGATGCCCATAAAGTAGTTGCACCCGGCGGCGGTGAGGAGCACCGCCAGATCCTCGATGTCGTTCTGGTCGGCCTTCATGTGGTTGGTGTAGCAGGCGTCGCACCCCATAGGGATGCCGGTCAGCTTGCCCATGAAGTGATCTTCCAATCCAGCCCGTATTACTTGCTTGGAATTATACAGATATTCCGGTCCAATGAAGCCCACCACCGTGTTCACCAGGTAGGGCTGGAACCGCTTGGCAAAGCCGTAGCACCGAGCCTCCATTACCACCTGGTCGGCACCGAAGTGGGCCTCGGAGGACAGCTCGGAGCCCTGGCCGGTCTCGAAGTACATTACGTTGGGCCCCACGGCGGTACCCTCCTTCAGGGCCAGCTGCCGGGCCTCCTCAATGAGCTTGCCGTCCAGGCCGAAGGCCTCGTTGCCCTTCTGGGACCCGGCGATGGACTGGAAAATCAGGTCGCAGGGAGCGCCCTTGCGCACCGCCTCCATCTGGGTGGTGACGTGGGCCAGCACGCAGATCTGGGTGGGAATGTTCCAGCGGTTGCGCACCTCATGGAACCGATCCAGCACCCGGCGCACACTTTCCACCGAATCGTCCACCGGGTTCAGGCCCAGCACCGCGTCACCCGCCCCGAAGGTCAGGCCCTCCAGCAGGGAGGCCAGGATGCCGTCGGGATCGTCAGTGGGGTGGTTGGGCTGGAGGCGGCAGGACAGGGTGCCCGGCAGGCCGATGGTGGTGTTGCAGTGGGCGGTAACCTTGATCTTCTTGGCGGCATAGATCAGGTCCATGTTACTCATCAGCTTGGCCACGGCGGCGATCATCTCCGCCGTCAGGCCACGGCTCACCCATCGGATGGCATCGCCATCGTGGTTCTCCGCCAGCAGCCACTCCCGCAGCTCGGCCACCGTCCAGTTCTTGATCTGGTCGTAGATTTTCTCGTTTACGTCGTCCTGAATGATGCGGGTGACCTCGTCCTCCTCATAGGGGACGGCGGGGTGGTTGCGCAGATCGGCCAGAGTCAGGTTGGCTACCACCACCTTGGCCGCCACCCGCTCCTCGGCGTTCTCGGCGGCAATACCCGCCAGCCGGTCTCCCGACTTCTCTTCATTGGCTTTGGCCAGGGCGTCCTTGATCGATTTGAATTCATAGACGTGCCCCAACAGCTTGGTCTTGAGTATCATGTGATCGCTCCTTTTGCGGCTACGATTTGTGAAATACAAGGGTTTTAATAACGATGGGTAATACCGCGCCTCCGGCCACCGGGGCGCCGATGTCGATATAGTCCCCGTTGTCCATCTCCACCCCGTCCAGGCAGAGCAGAGGGCCGGACAGCAGGGCGGCCATGGCCTGACCCAGCACCTTGGCCTGGTCGGCCTCCACCGCCACGATGGGGACAAAGCCCGCCTCCACCAGGGGGACCAGACCCTCCGCCACCCCCCGGGCCAGCTCCTGGATGCGGCTGTAGGAGGGGTTCTTCTCCCCCCGCAGGGCCAGGGCCAGCTGCACCAGTCCTCCCTGGTCCTGGTACCAGCCCAGCTTGTCCCGGATATGCCCTGCCAGTTCCTCCGGCGGTCCCCCCTCCTCCCCGGCAGCCAGCTTAAGGATGGGGATGTTTTTCAGAGGGAAAGAAATATCCCGGTAGAAGATGGTGGAGCCGGACAAGTCGGTGGCGTGGCTCCCCGCCCCCACCACCGTGGCCCTTATAGTCTCCGCACCCCGGAAACGGCCCGCCTTCTGGAAGGCCGGGGAGGCGGCAATGGCCCGCCCCAGCAGCACCCCCATGTCTCCGAAAGCCAGCCAATCCGGCGGCGGGTCGTAGATGCAGTCGGCCACCCCGCCGGAGAAGGACACCACCGGTACCTCCTCCACCGTCCAGCGGGTGCCCTCCGTGAGAAAGGCGTCCAGCCTGTCCCGGCCGGGAGCCAGGCCCGCCGCCTGCTCCAACGCTTCCACCATGATCCGGATGACAGGCTCTAGTCGCTGGGGTGTGACCCTTTCTCCTGCCGTAGGGGGCGATGCCCACATCGCCCCGCGCTCCAGTACCGGCGATACATAGGTGACCCGCCCGTCCTTGTCCACCTTGATGAGCCGCCCGCCCACGTCCAGGCAGCCGGTGCGCACCAGCTCTCCATTTTGGTACAGCGCCAGGTTTGCGGTGCCGCCGCCGATATCAAAGTGTAATACGGTTGTGTGATGTTCCTTTGCGTATTCGTCCGCACCCGCTCCACGAGCCGCCAGGATGGACTCCAGGTCGGGCCCGGCGGTGGCCACCACGAAATCCCCGGCGAACTCCGACAGGGCGGAAAGCACCTCCTGGGCGTTCTCCTTCCGGGCGGTCTCCCCGGTGATGATGACCGCCCCGGTGTCCACCTGGGACTTGTCAAAGCCCGACTTGCGGTACTCCTCTTCCACAATGGCCCGCACCCCGGCGGCGTCGATGACGGTATCGGACAGGAGCGGGGTGAAGTGGATAGCCGAGCGGTAAAGCACCTCCCGCCCGGCGATGGACACCCGGGGTACCGTAAAGGGGGTGGCCCGGTTCTCCAGAGTCAGCCGGGACAGGATGAGCTGGGTGGTGGAGGTGCCGATATCAATACCTACAGAGAGTAACTGTTCTCCCATTACGCCAACTCCCGCAGAATGGCCTTGATATCCTGGGGGGTGACGCTCCGGGGATTGGAGGGGGCGCACAGGTCAGCCAGGGCGGCGGCGGCGATCGCGTCTCCCTGGTCCCGCACCGTCTTTGCGTCCACCCCGCACTCCGACAGGCGGCCCGGCTGTTCCAGACGGCCCCGCAGCCGCTCGATGGCAAAGGCCAAACCTCTGGCCGTGGGCGTCAGGCCGCAGGCCTTGGCCAGGGCGGCGTACCGCTCCGCCGTCTCCCGCCGGGCGGCGTTAAAGCGGATCACATGGGGCAGCAGCATGGCATTGAGCCGCCCGTGGGGAATGTGGAACCGCCCACCCAGGGCGTGAGCCATGCTGTGGCTTAGCCCCAGCCCGGCTCCATTAAAGGCCATGCCCGCCAGATTGGAGGCAAGCAGCATATGCCCTTTAGCCTCCTGGTCCCCGTTAAAGGCGGCGGGCAGGCTGCTCCAGGCCAGGGCAAAGGCTTTCTCCGCCAGGGCGTCGGTGTACACATTAGCCCCGGCGGCCACATAGGCCTCGGCGGCGTGGGTGAGTACGTCCATGCCGGTGTCCGCCGTCACCTTGGCGGGCACCCCCGCCAGGAACATCGGGTCCAGCACCGCCCGGTGGGGCAGCAGAGCGTCGTCCACCAGGGGGTACTTCACCCCCTTCTGGCTGTCGGTAAGGACGGCAAAGGAGGTGACCTCCGATCCGGTCCCGGCGGTGGTGGGCACCGCCCAGAAGGAAATCTCCCCGGCAGCCCCCAGCTTCTTGCCGTACTCCACCATGGCTTTGGCACAGTCCAGAGCGGAGCCGCCCCCAAAGGCCACCACCGCCTGGGGCTTGAAGTCGGCCAATGCCCTGGCCCCCTTTGCCACCACCTCCAAAGGCGGGTCGGGCACCACACCGGTAAAGGTCTCCACGGTGCAGCCGGGCAGCCGGGCTTTCACTTTGTCCAGCAGGCCGGACTTGGCCAGAAAATCGTCGGTGACCACCATCACCCGCCCGCCGGCCAGCTCCTCCAGGGCAGCCAGGGCGTCCTTTCCAAAGGAGACGGCGGTCTTCAGCTTAAATGTTTCCATGCGCGTTCCCCTGTTTCTTCCTTGATGGCCTTAGTATGGCGGCGGCGGTCAGGAATATACCAAAAGCCTGCGAAAGAAAAGCTTCATCATTCCTTCAGAATCTGTTCACAGCCTGTTCACCATCCCTTGGCGAAAAACGGATATGATAACAGCGTCAGGTACAAATGACAAACCATTCTCCTCTCTCTCTTACCTCTCTGTTCAAAACAAGGAGACCCGCCCAACGGCGGGTCTCCTTGTTTTTTGTGTTGGGTGTATGCAAACGTACAACAAATGCCCCTGTTTCACCATAGGTAAAAGGGAGGGTAGCCATATGTGGGATATGGATGGACAGGGACAACAATTTTACCATCTGCTCCAGCTCTTTGCCGCCCAGCTGGAGCCCGCCCGGGCCATGGAGGTGGCCTGGGTCTATCCGGAATTTACGCCCGGCACGGTGTACCAGACGGGGGACTATGTCCGCCGGGGGTTCAATGCTGTGGGAGACCCCCAGCTCTACCAGGTGACCCTGGACCATCGCGCCAGCGCCGGTGTGGTGCCGGAGCGCACCCCGGAGCTCTATGAGCCAGTAGGTCTGGACAGCAGGGGCGTACCCCTGTGGAGCCGCCCGGCAGGCGACCGGGACGGTTATGCCATGGGGGACGTGGTGTCCTTCCGGGGGACCCGGTACCGATGTCTGGCAAACGCCTGCCTGTTGAGCCCGGAGGAAGCCCCGGGCCAGTGGCAGGCTGCAGCCTGTGAAGACGCAGAAGAGCCGTCGGTCGATTGACCGACGGCTCTTCCACGTTGTTCAGAGCGGATCTCTGTTGATGGCGTTTTACTTGCCGGACATACCGTTCTCGTAGGCCTGGATCATCTTCTTGACCATCTGGCCGCCCACGGAGCCGGCCTCACGGCTGGTCAGATCGCCGTTGTAGCCCTGCTTCAGGTTGACGCCCACTTCGGCGGCGGCCTCCATCTTGAACTTGTTCAGGGCCTCGCGAGCGCTGGAAACCACGGGCTGATTGCTGTTGCTGTTGGACATGATGTTGCATCTCCTTTGCAATCGTTTTGTTGGATCGGTGATCCGACCATAGCTTTGCCTCAGCCCGATTTTCTATGCGGATTTTTTCTTTCCAATCCATGGAGGCCAAAAATGATCCATTTTTGCACTTTTTTCTCTGCATAACAAAACAGGGGCGCGCTGCTAATGCAGCGCGCCCCTGTTGGCGTGAATGTTTACTTCTTCAGGTTCTGCGCAAAGTTGGTGAAGATCTGCGCCACTTCCGCGCGGGTGGCGGTGCCGGTGGGATCCAGGACGTTGCCGCCCTTGCCGGACAGCAGCTTGGAGCCTACCGCCCACTCCATGGCCTCAGTAGCCCAGGAGGAGGTCTTGGCGCCATCGGTGAAGGTGGTCAGGTCGCCCTTGGCGGACACATCGTAGCCCTTGCTCTCAGCATAGCGGTACAGAATGGTGGCCAGCTGCTCGCGGGTTACGGTGTCGTTGGGGGCAAACACGGTGTCGCTGTAGCCCTTGACGATGCCCTTGGAGGCAGCCCAGTTCACAGCGTCGGTGTACCACACGCCGCTCTCCACGTCGGTGAAGGACAGGGTAGCATCAGCCTTGGGCTGGCCTTCCAGCCGCCACAGCATGGTGACCACCATGGCACGGTTGGTGGTCATGAAGGGAGCGAAGGTGGTGGAGGAGGTACCGTCCATCAGCTTGTTGTCATAGGCATACTTCACAGCCTCATAGAACCAATCGTCGGCCTTCACGTCGGTGAAGGGCAGACCAGTGCTCACAGAGCCGTCATCCTTGGTGAAGGAGGCCTTCACAGTAACGGCGGAGGCAGGCATGGTAAAGGTGTACTTGCCGTCGCCCTTGTCGGTGAGCTTGATCTCGCTGCCGCTCTTGTCGGTAACGGTGATGGTATCCAGCTTGTAGCCCTCGTCGGCCTTCGCGGTCAGGGTGACCATCAGGCCCTTGGAAGCGCGGGTGCGGCTGGAGGTCACAGTACCGTTGTCGCTGTCCTCCACAGTGATGGCGTAGGAGGTAGTGCCGGTGGAGCCGCCGGAGGAGGTGTCGATATCCATCTGCTCATCAGAGAGCATCTTGGAGCAGATAGTGTTGGTGGCAAACAGATAGTCGTCCTGCTGGTGGGCACGGTTGACGATGGAGTTGGCGAAGATGGTGATGTCCATCCCGTCCTGCTCCACAGCAATGGCCTCCACGCCGCCGTCGATGCTGCCGCCGGCCATGCAGCCCACGATGAAGCTGTTCTCATCGGTGGCCTTGATCAGCACCTGAGCATCCTCCGGATAGCTGGTGAGTACCGCGCAGTTGAGGGAGTAGATCACGGTATCGTCATCAGCCACCTGGCTGGCAGTAATCAGGCTGTCGGAGGGGTAAACCACGTTGTGGAGGGCTTCCTGACCGTTGGTCTGGTAGTCCAGGCCGGTGATCAAGTTTTTCTTGATGTAGGACAGAGTGCTGGAACCGGTAGCGATGTAAGGCGTGCCCGCCTTGACTGCCGCAACAGCCTGCTCGCCATAAGCGCCGCTGTTGAGGGCCACGGAGCCGATGATGATATCGGCCCGGGCAGGATCATCCACCACGGTGAAGCCCAGCTGCTTCACATAAGCCATCACATCGTAGTTGGAAGTGCCGTTGTTGTGGATGTTGTCGTAGTTGATGAAGCCGTAGCCGTCGGCAAACCACTTGGTGTAGTAGCCGGAGGACACCTTGTCGTCGCCGAAGTCGGCATAGCGGCCGGTGAGGAACAGGGTGGGCTTGCTGATCTCATAGGCCACAGGCATGGTATTGGTGCGGGTAACCACCAGGGTGTAATCGGAGGCGATGGTGGCATAGTCGTCATAGCTCAGTACGAAGTCGCCCTTGTAGTCGCCCTCGGTGATCATGCCAACCGCCTTACCGGCGTCCAGCAGAGCGTTGACGGCCCGGACGGTCTCGTCACCGTTGTTGGACAGGATGACGATGGAACCGCTGCCGGTGACCTGACCGGAAGCGGTAACCTCAGTCAGTTCCTTCAGGGCACCGTCAAAGGCGCCGATGGTATCAATGGCAATGCAGTCAAAGCCGCGCATACTGGGGAAGCTGGCCACGGACTCAGAGTACAGGGAGGGGAAGCCGGAGGCAGAGGCGTCATAGCCCAGGTTGAGCAGGCAGTTGGCGTAGTTGCGCTTGGCCTGGTACATATTGACCACCAGAGAACCGGCCTTGTAGGTCACACCGTCCACCGTCACGTCCTTGGTGAGGGTGGAGACCTTCACGCCGTTGCGCATGAGGAACTCAGCCATCTCATAGGCGTCGGCGGGGTCACGCTGGGACTCGGCGTCCACAGGCAGCACGTAGTACTCGGGGAAGTACTTGTCGTTGCCCTCATAAGGAACGCGCCAGGTATCGGGATCCAGCTGCTGGTTGCTCATATCCACATACCAGGGCTCCATCTCTTCCCGGTGGTCCTCGTTGTTGATGCCCCGGCGGAAGAACTCCAGCTGGGCCTTGTAGCAGGTGTCCTTACAGTCGGACAGGAACTGCCACAGACCGTAGGCGCCGCACTCCAGCAGACGGACACTGGACTCGCCGCCGGAAGGAGTCTCAATGGTAAAGCCCATGGAACCGCAGTTGAGCATGGCATAGCTGGGGGTGTAGTTGGTGCTCAGGTCATCCCAGGCGTCCCAGCCGGTTTCGGCGTCATAGCTGTCGCGCAGGGGGGTGTAATAGGTCTGGTACTTGGTCTCGAACTCGTCCTTGTGCTGGACAGACATGGTGGCCAGGGCGGCATTTCCGTAGGCCTCGGCGCCCAGCAGGAACTGCTCCACAAACAGGTCATACTCCAGGTTGGGCTCGTGAGGAGGCGTACAGGGCTCTACCAGGAACTGAGCGGTAAAGCCGTGGAACTCCTCGAAGGCCACGGGATTCCACTCGCTGATGAGCTTGGCAATGTTCCGGGTCTCCACCTGAGTCTGGTTGGAGGCGTCCCGGTTCAGGTCAAAGCCGTTGCCGTTGGGACGGGTGTTGTAGGTACGGCCGTCAGGGTTCTCATCGGGAGTAACGATGATGATGAGGTTATCCAGGATCTCATCCACCTTCAGCTCCTTGTCCTCACTGAAGGTATAATACTCGCTGGCATCGGTGCGGCCGTCGTTTCCGTTACCGTTGATGGTGGTGGCGCTGATTTTCAGACCGTAGCCGGTGAAACCGTAGTCGGTATCGCCGTCATCGCTGGTGATCTCAAAGTCCACGATCTTGGGATCGTACTGGCTCTCATCCACAGTCTTACCACCGGTCAGACCAGTGATGGTATTCCAGGTGATGGTATCTTCGGTAGCCAGGGTACGCAGCAGATTGACATGGGCATCCACACCGCCGGCCTCGTCGGAGTGGACGTTGTTCATCATGATGGGGATGCGGTAGTCCTTGCCGCCTTCGATCTGGGCCAGCACCTTCTCGGGATCGGTCTGAGCCAGAGCGTTCATTTCCTTAAAGTCGGCTACGGACTGGGCACTGTCGGACACCACGGCATACCACTGGTCATAGCCGTCGGTGCTTTTACCGAAGGACTGGACGTCGAAGTAGCGGCCATTGGCCTCAGCCAGCTTCTTGATCTCCATCAGCTCATCGTACAGCTCGTCCTGCCGGACGTTGCTCTCGTAGACGTTGATCTCCATGGGGGTGGTGGCCAGAACGGTATCACCAGACTTGGCGGACAGCTCGTAGTTGCCGATGAAGCCCGGCCACACGTTACGGGCGTAGCGGAAGGTATTGCTGCCAATGGCCTGCAGGGAGTTGGTCACCAGAGGCAGCGAGTCATCCTTCATATTGAAGAAGATGCCATGGCTGAAGGTCAGCTTCACCGTAGCGTAGCCATCAGCCACGGTTACCGTGGGATCTTCCAGGGTGAAATAGGGGACGCCGTCAGCACCATGCTGATTGATGGCGCCCCAGCTCATCCAGTTCTGCAGGTCATCGCCGGTGTAGATGTACGGGTAGAGCGCAGGGTCCTGCACATCCACATCGTCTCGCGTCAGGCTCCAGGTAATGCCTTTTGCCCAAGTATTCCACTGATCCGTTGTCCATTTGCTTTGCTCAGTGGAGACCGGAACCGTCAGGGTTGCATGAAACGTTTCCTCGCTCATATCCAGAGTGAGCAGGTCGTCGTCCAGCGCGAGTGTGGCTGTCCCCTGGTCAGCATCGGTTTTTACAGGTTCCTCAGCTGATACAGGCAGAATCGTCAGGGAGAAGAGCATGGATAATGCCAACAGCAATGCAAGAAAAGAATGGGAGCGTTTCTGATGTTGCCGCATCTATGATGCCTCCTTTTTTGAATCGATTGCCTTATTGCGCGGGTCCCGATACCGAATATTTATCAACTACCTCCGCGTCCTCCTTCCTCTTTCAAAAATTCGGTACCGTTCGAAAGCACTGCTTCGCGTGGATATATCCCCATATATCCCGCGCCAGTTCTTTCAGATATATTTAAAGTATATTATAGGTTCCAGAATACCACAATACGGATAAACTAGCCAAAGTTAAGCCCATCTAAATTGTGCATAACATCGAATAACTTTCGTTTTTTCTATATTTGGCAGCAGGAATCTCTTTTTACATCGTACTGCAAAACCATGCAATCCCCGCTTTCATTTTTCAGACTTCATGCACTTCTCCGAACCCCCACGGCAGACAAACAAAAAAAGACTTGAAACCGAAGTTTCAAGTCTTTTTGGTGGAGATAAGCGGGATCGAACCGCTGACCTCTTGAATGCCATTCAAGCGCTCTCCCAGCTGAGCTATACCCCCATATTCACTTGGCGCCGGTCAGGTCGACCGAACGAATTGTATTTTAGCACGGGTCACCCGCTCTGTCAACTCTTTTTTTCATTTTTCTCAAATTTTTTTAGAAGCAGAATCCGGGCGCGCCATGACGGCGCGCCCGGATTTTCCTTATTCTTCCGTTGTCTTGTCCTCAGAGGGCTGATCCGGCTGGGACGGAGCGGAGGACTCCTCCTGGCTGCCCCACAGGGGAATGGCCTGGGGTTTCTCCTCCGGCTTGTTCTTCTCCTGCTCCCGCCGCTCGGCCTCGGCGTACTGGTCGGCCAGAGCAGGGTCCCGGCCCTCCAGAATGGCCACCATCTCGGCGCCGGTAATGGTCTCCTTCTCCAGCAGGTAGGCCACCACCTTGTCCATGTCCTCCCGGCTCTCGGAGAGGATCTCGGTAGCCTTCTTGTAGCAGGAGTCGATGATGCTGCGCACCGCCTGATCCATGGCCGCGGCGGTATCGTCGGCACAGTCCAGGCCGTAGCCGCCGTCCAGATACTGATTGCGGCGGGAGGCCAGAGCCATCATGCCGAACTCCTCACTCATACCGAACATGGCCACCATATTGCGGGCGATGCTGGTGGCATCCTGAATGTCCTGCGCGGCGCCGTTGGTCATGGTCTTCATGACCAGCTCCTCGGCCACACGGCCGCCCATGGAGACGCAGATCTGGGCCAGCAGCTCGTCCTTGGTGTGGAGGTTCTTGTCCTCCTCCGGCAGGTGGAGGGTGTAGCCCAGAGCGCCCTGGGTGTGGGGAACGATGGTGATCTTCGTCACCGGCTCGGCGTGCTTCTGCCGGTAGGCCACCATGGCATGACCCACCTCGTGGTAGGCCACCAGCTTCTTCTCAAACTCGCTGAGGACGCTGCCCTTCTTCTCGGCGCCGGCAATGACCAGCTCAAAGGCAGTAAGCAGGTCCTGCTGGTTGACCGCCTTGCGGCCCAGACGGACCGCCCGGAGAGCGGCCTCGTTGACCAGGTTGGCCAGGTCCGCACCCACGGCGCCGGCGGTGGCCAGAGCCACCTTCTTCAGATCCACATCCTCCGCCAGCTTGATCTTGCGGGTATGGACCTGGAGGGTAGCCAGACGGCCGGCCAGGTTTGGCCGGTCCACGGTGATGCGCCGGTCAAAGCGGCCTGGCCGCAGCAGGGCCTGGTCCAGCACCTCGGGCCGGTTGGTGGCGGCCAGCAGGATGACGCCCTTGGTGGGGTCGAAGCCGTCCATCTCGGCCAGCAGCTGGTTCAGGGTCTGCTCCCGCTCGTCATTGCCGCCCATACGGTTATCGCGGGATTTACCGATGGTGTCGATCTCGTCGATGAACACGATACAGGGGGCCATCTTGTTGGCCTCCTTGAACAGGTCGCGGACACGGGCGGCACCCATGCCTACGAACATCTCCACGAAGTCGGAGCCGGAGATGGAAAAGAAGGGCACGTTGGCCTCGCCGGCCACGGCCTTGGCCAGCAGGGTCTTACCGGTACCGGGAGGGCCCACCAGCAGAGCGCCCTTGGGCAGCTTGGCACCGATCTCGGTATACTTCTGGGGGTTGTGGAGGAAGTCGATGATCTCCACCAGGGACTCCTTGGCCTCGTCCTGACCGGCCACATCTTTAAAGGTGACGCCGGTCTTTTTCTCCACATAGACCTTGGCGTTGGACTTGCCCAGATTGCCCAGGCCGCCGCCCATCTTGCCCGCCATGCTGCGGAACAGGAAGGAGAAGAGCAGCACCATGACCACCATGGGCAGCACCCAGGAGATGAGCATGGAGACGATGGGGTTAAGCTCCTCCACATACTCGGGGCCGAAGCTGGTGACGTCGTGCTCCTCCAGCAGGTCGATCAGCCCGTCGTCCCGCACCCCCGCCTGGGTGATGGGGGCACAGTAATAGGTGGTTTTGGTCTTGTCCCACTGGGAGGGGGGCGGCACGGTGGTCTCCTCCTGCTCCCCGGTGAGGCCGGCGGCGGTGGCCGTCTTGGTGATGTTGCCGTTGGCGTCCACCGACACCCCGTCTTTTAAATAAATGGTGTACTTGTTGGACTCCATGAGCACGCCTGCCACGCAGTCCTCCCTGACCAACTCCCGGAAGGTGCCGTAGCTGATCTCCACCGAGTTGGCCTGGCGGAACATGGAGGTGGCATAGTTCACCAGCACCGTCAGCACCAGGGCCCACAGGATGATGGACACGATGGCGGTGATGTTGCGCTTGTTATTGCCTCCGCCCTTTCCGCGGTTGTTGTTCTGGTGATCGAAATTCAAGAGGATGCCTCCTTGAGTGCATTCATTCCTATCTGGAAAGTAATTATAGTTATAGCACACGCACCCTCAAAAAACAAGAAAGGGAAGGCCGAAAGCTGTAAACTTTCTATGAAACCAGCCGGGTTCAAAGGGGTAATTTTTATCTTTTTCTGCGGCAGGTCTTGTGGTATACTGGTAGCGATCAACAAGAAAGGCGGAACCAATTATGAAGGAGCGCAGACCGGCCCCTCAGGCCGAGGCAGACGGCATCATCGAGGGGCGCAACGCCGTCACTGAGGCCCTGCGGGCGGGCACGCCCATTGATAAAATTTTCCTGGCCCGGGGGGAGACCGACTCTGCCCTGGCCCACATCGCCGCCGCTGCCCGGGACAAGGGCATCGTGGTGGTGGAGTGCGACCGGAAGAAGCTGGACTTTATGAGCCGCACCCACTCCCACCAGGGTGTCATCGCCCAGGCCGCGGTGCGGGAGTATGCCAGCGTGGACGACATTCTGAACGCCGCCCGGGAGAAGGGGGAGCCCCCTCTCATCGTGGTGTGCGACGAGCTTTCCGACCCCCACAATCTGGGCGCGGTGATCCGCACCGCCGAGTGCGCCGGAGCCCACGGCGTCATTATCCCCAAGCGCCGTTCGGCGGGCCTGACGGCGGTGGTGGCCAAGACCTCCGCCGGCGCGGTGAGCCATATTCCGGTGGCCCGGGTGCCCAACCTGCCCGCCCTGCTCAAGGAGCTGAAGGATGAGGGGGTATGGGTGTTCGGCACCGCTGCCGACGGGGACCGGCTGCTCTACGACGCCGACCTGAAGGGCCCCGCCGCCATTGTCATCGGCAGCGAGGGGGACGGCATGGGCCGTCTGGTATCTGAGACCTGCGACTTCCTGGTCCGTATCCCCATGAAGGGCAAGCTCAACTCCCTCAACGCCAGCGCCGCCGCCGCCATCTTGCTGTATGAGGCCGTACGGCAGCGGATGGGCTGACAACCACTGATCTTCAAAAAAAGGAGCACGTTCCCATGGCAAAAGACCGGGATGACGAACTGAATGAGGATCTGCCCGGCGGGGACGAGTTCTCCCTGGAATCCATTCTGGCGGAATTCGGCGGCGGGCAGAAAAAGAAAAAGCCGGATGAGGAGGATACCATACCCTTCCCGGTAGTACCCAAAAGCCAGCGTCCCTCCTCCCCCTCCAAAAAGCCGGGGCGGGTGCTCACCTTCCCCGACGGCGGTCAGGAGCAGGCTCAGAAGGAGCCCAAGGCCGCCGCCACCCGGCAGCCGCCGGTGGAGAAGTCCCCCCCGCCCAAGCAGGAAC
>NZ_NFIL01000037.1:0-21452 GCF_002161755.1 Flavonifractor sp. An4
CGGGCGGCCGTTTTTCGTGGGAATCCGTCCCTTTTGCCGGGGAAACGGATTGCCACGCCAGTGTGCGCACTGGCTCGCAATGACAGGTTTGTGCAAAACAGCTATTTTGCAACAGGCCCATGTGCCGCTTTCAGCGGCACGGCCATGAAATCAAAGCGCATGGGCCGGGACGGCCCATATGCGCATAAACTTCATGCGCCACAGCCTTTGCTTGTTTTCGTGGTATACTCTTGGCGCATAAAGTTTTATTTCGCCACCGGAGCAAACCGGCCCCGCACCAGCCCGGCCAGGGCCGCCGGGGCCACCTCCACCTGGGCGCCGATCTTGCCGGCGCTGACGGTAATGGTGTCCAGACCCTCCACACTCTGGTCAAAGACGGTGGGGAACTGCTTCTTCATGCCCACCGGGGAGCAGCCCCCGTGGACGTAGCCGGTGAGGGGGAGCAGCTGGGCCTGCTTGATCATCTCGATGGATTTCTCCCCCACCGCCTTGGCGGCGGCCTTCAGGTCCAGCTCCTTCAGGACCGGGATGACGAACACATAATATTTCTTGCTGGCCCCCTGGGTCACCAGAGTCTTGCACACGCTGGCCGGGTCCTTATCGATGAGGGCGGCCACGCTGGCGCCGTCCACCGCCCCGTCGGGGTGGGCGTAGTGGTGGGGGGTATAGGGCACCTTCTTTTGATCCAGTACCCGCATTACGTTGGTCTTTTCTTCGGACATGGTTGCATCGCTCCCGTGGTTTGGTATAAGATAGAGACATCTTACTACAACCGAGGAGCGGATGCAAATGTTGTTGGATACCTTAGGAAGCCGCGGGCAGCTGCTGAACATCGCCCAGCGGCTTTTGTCCATTGATAGCCCCAGCGGCTTTACCCAGAATGTGGTGCGGGAAGCGGAGCAGATCGCCCAGGACCACAGCTATGTGACCCGCCGCACCAACAAGGGCAATCTCATCGTGTCGGTGCCCGGCCGGGAGAAGGGCAAGAAGATCGGCCTGTGCGCCCACGTTGACACTCTGGGGCTGATGGTGCGGTCCATCACCGCCGACGGAATGCTGATGACCACCAAGGTGGGCGGCCCCATCCTGCCCACCCTGGACGGCGAATACTGCCGCATCTATACCCGGGACGGCAAGGTGTACACCGGTACCATCCTGTCCCTGTCCCCCGCCGCCCACGTCTTTGACGACGCCGCCACCCGGCCCCGGGATGAAAAGAACCTGGCGGTGCGCATCGACGAGAAGGTGAGGAGCAAGGCGGACGTGGAGGCCCTGGGCATCTGCCCCGGGGATTATGTGTGCATTGATCCCAAGACCACCGTCACCGAGAGCGGCTTCCTCAAGTCCCGGTTCATCGACGACAAGGGCAGCGCTGCCTGCCTGCTGGTGCTGCTGCGGCTGATGCACTTTGCCAAGGTACGCCCCCGGTACGACACCGAGGTGTGCTTCACCGTCCACGAGGAGGTGGGCCACGGAGGCGCCACCCTGCCCCAGGTGGACGAGCTGCTGGCGGTGGATATGGGCTGTGTGGGTGACGATCTGAGCTGCACCGAGTATCAGGTGTCCATCTGCGCCAAGGACAACAACGGCCCCTATGACTATGAGATGGTGAGCCGCCTGGTGGAGCTGGCCAAGGCCAACGGTGTGGATTACGCGGTGGATATCTATCCCCACTACGGCTCTGACGTGGCGGTGGCCTGGAAGACCGGCATGGACGCCAAGGGCGCCCTCATCGGTCCCGGTGTCCACGCCTCCCATGGCATGGAGCGGACCCATTTTGATGGGATGAAGGCTACGATCGATTTGGTGAGCCTGTATCTGGAGCTGGGCTAAAAAAGAAGAAGTCCGCTCCATCTCCGCCGAAGGCGGGAGCCCGGCGGAATTCATTTCTGACGGGTGATAAATAAAAAGAATGGGGTCCCCGCGGGACTGTGGTCCCGTGGGGGGTGGACCCATTTTGATGGGATGAAGGCTACGATCGATTTGGTGAGCCTGTATCTGGAGCTGGGCTGAGAAAACAGGCGGGCGGCCTTGTGGGCCGCCCGCCGTTTTTTTCCAAGCCCTTGTCACAGGGAAAGGCATTTGATATAATAAAGGGTAATTTTAATGGGAAAGGACGGTGGCCGCCCATGAAATATAAACAATGGAATCAGGCGGCCAGCGATCCGGCCGCAGTGGCCGCTCTGGAGCGGGCGGGACTGCCCACTCTGGCGGCCATGACCCTGTGCGCCCGGGGGATGGATACCCCGGAGAAGGCCCGTGCCTTTCTGGACGCGGGACGGGGTCAGCTTCAGGACCCCCTGCTGATGAAGGATATGGACCGGGCAGCCGCCCGGGTGGCCCGGGCTCTGGCGGCGGGGGAGACCATTGCAGTCTACGGCGACTATGACGTGGACGGCATCACCTCCACCAGCCTGCTCACCGATTTCCTCCGGCGGGAGGGGGGAGATGTGATCCCCTACATCCCCGACCGGATGGAGGAGGGCTACGGCCTGAACACCGACGCCCTGGACACCCTCCACCAGGCGGGGGTGAGTCTGGTGGTGACGGTAGACTGCGGCATTACCGCTGTGGAGGAGGCCCGTCACGCCGCCCGTCTGGGTATGGATCTGGTGATCACCGACCACCACGAGTGCAAGGAGGAACTGCCCGCTGCGCTGGCGGTGGTAGACCCCCATCAGGCCGGCTGCCCCTATCCCTTTAAATGCCTGGCCGGCGTGGGGGTGGCCCTCAAGCTGGTGCTGGCCCTGGGTGGGAAGCCCCGGCAGGAGGAACTGCTGAACCGGTACGCCGATCTGGCGGCCATCGGTACGGTGGCCGACGTAATGAGCCTCACCGGCGAGAACCGCACCATTGTGCGCCTGGGGCTGGAGGCTCTGCGCCACACCGGCCGCCCCGGCCTGAAGGCCCTGCTGCGGCAGGCGGGTCTGGAGGAGCGGCCCCTCAATTCGGTGGCCATCGGCTACACCCTGGCTCCCCGGCTCAATGCCTCGGGGCGGATGGGCTGCGCCTCTCTGGCAGCCGAACTGCTGCTCACCGCCGACCCCGTCCGGGGAGAGGAGCTGGCCATCCAGCTGTGCGAGCTCAACCGGGAGCGGCAGACCATTGAGGCCCAGATTTCCGCCGAGTGCCAGGAGCTGGCCGAGGCCCTGCCGCCGGAGGAGCGCTATGCTCTGGTGCTGGCCGGCGACCACTGGCACCAGGGGGTGGTGGGCATTGTGGCCTCCCGCCTGGCGGAGAAATACTCCTGCCCCGCCTTTATGATCTGCCTCCAGGACGGCAAGGGCAAAGGCTCCTGCCGGTCCTTCGGCGGCTTCAACCTGTTTGCCGCTCTGGAGCACTGCGCCCCCCTGCTGGAGGGCTTCGGCGGCCATGAGCTGGCGGCGGGCTTTACCATTCTGGAGGAGAACATCCCCGCCTTTACCGCCGCCATGAACGACTATGTCCGTCAATGTACCGGTGGAACCGAGATGGTGTCCACCCTGGAGGTAGATTGTCCGGTGGACGATGTGGGTATCCTTACCCTGGAGGGGGTGGAGGGCCTGGACCTGCTGGAGCCCTATGGCTCGGGCAACCCCAAGCCGGTGTTCTCCCTGTCTGGCTGCCTCATCACCGCCCTCAGCGAGGTGGGGGGCGGCCGGCACCTGAAGCTGAAGCTGGCCTCCGGCGGCCGCAGCTTTGACGCCATTTTCTTCTCTGCCACCGCCGCCGAGATGGGGGTGGCCCAGGGAGACCGGGTGGATGTGGCCTTTACCCCCCAGGTCAATGAGTACCGGGGGTGGCGCTCGGTCCAGTTCCAGGTGTGTGACCTGCGTTCTGCCCTGACCCGGGCCCAGGCCGAGCGGGCCCTCTTTGAAAAATTCCGCCGGGGCGAGGAACTGACCCGCCGGGAGGCGGCCGCCCTGCTGCCCACCAGAGAGGAGTTCGTGGTTCTCTGGCGCTATTTGAAGGGCCATGCCGGACAGTCCCCTCTGGAGGAGACCGCCCACCGGCTTGCCCGCAACATCGCCCGCTCCGCCGGACGGCGGGAGACCGTCATGCGTACTCTGGTATGTCTGGAGGTCTTTGACGAGCGGGGACTCATCCAGCTGGAGCATACCACCGACCACCTCCACATCGCCCTGCGGACGGTGGAGGGCAAGGTGGATCTGGATGACAGCTGGATCATGCGCCGGCTGCGGGGCATGAGCGGATAAATTTCCCTTTCATTTTTATTTCGACAGGAGGTGCCCTGTATGGACCCCATCCTGGAGCGTTATCAGGCTCTTGAGGACAAGATTAAAACCTATAACCCGGCGCTGGATACCCAGCGCCTGTTCAGCGCGTTCACCTATGCGGACAATGCCCACTCCGGGCAGCTGCGCAAGGATGGATCGCCCTATATCACCCATCCCCTGGCGGTGGCCGAGATCGTAGCCGAGCTGGAGCTGGATACCGACTCCATCATTGCCGCCCTGCTCCACGACTGTATCGAGGACACCGGTTCCACCCACGAGGAGATCGCCAAGCTCTTCGGGACGGTGGTGGCCGACCTGGTGGAGGGCGTTACCAAACTGACCCGGGTGCAGTATACCTCCAAGGAAGAGGAGCAGATGGAGAACCTGCGCAAGATGCTCATGGCCATGGCCAAGGACATCCGGGTGATCCTGATTAAAATCTGCGACCGGCTTCACAATATGCGCACCATGGAATACCAGTCTCCCAAGAAGCAGAAGGAGAAGGCCCTGGAGACCATGGAGATCTACGCCCCCATCGCCCATCGCTTAGGTATGCAGCGCATCAAGTGGGAGCTGGAGGATACCTCCCTGCGCTACCTGGACCCGGTGGGCTACAAAGAGATCTCTGACGAGCTGGCCGCCCGCTCTGCCGCCCACGAGGAGTTTTTGGCCACCGTCCAGCGGCGCATCCAGGAGCGGCTGGACGCCGAGGGCATCCACTGCACCATCTACGGCCGGGTGAAGCACGCCTACTCCATCTACCGGAAGATGTATACCCAGAACAAGACCATGGATGAGATTTTTGATCTCTATGCCTTCCGGGTCATTGTAGATGACATCCCGGAGTGCTACAATGTGCTGGGCGTCATTCACGATCTCTTTAACCCGGTGCTGGGCCGGTTCAAGGACTACATCGGCACGCCCAAGCCAAACGGCTACCAGTCCCTTCATACCACCGTCATCGGCCGGGACGGCATCCCCTTCGAGGTGCAGATCCGCACCTGGGAGATGCACCATACCGCCGAATACGGCATCGCCGCCCACTGGAAGTACAAGCAGGGCATGGCCAACACCAAGCTGGGCACCGAGGAGGCCTTTGAGTGGGTGCGCAAGCTGCTGGAGAGCCAGCAGGACGTAGACGCCGAGGAGTTTGTCCGCACCATGCGGGTAGACCTGTTCTCCGACGAGGTGTTCGTGTTCACCCCTCGGGGCGACGTGATCAACCTGCCCGCCGGGGCCACCCCCATCGACTTTGCCTACAACATCCACTCCGCCGTGGGCAACCACATGACGGGGGCCAAGGTCAACGGCCGCATGGTCACCTTCGACACCCCCCTGAAAAACGGCGACATCGTGGAGGTCATCACCTCCAAGTCGGCCCACGGTCCCAGCCGGGACTGGATGAAGATCTGCAAGTCCAACGAGGCCCGCAACAAGATCCGTCAGTGGTTCAAGAAGGAGCGGCGGGAGGAGAACATCGCCACCGGACGGGCCTCCTTCGAGTCGGAGCTCAAGCACGTGGGCCTGTCTCTGGCGGCCATCACGGCTGAGGACGTGCTGCCCTTTATTTTGAAGAAGGTGCGCTTCGGCACCCTGGATGAGTTGTACGCCGCCATCGGCTACGGCGGTATGTCCGCCCAGAAGGCAGTGGTGCGGGTCAAGGACGAGATGACCCGGCTCAACCGACTCCACGCCGAACAGGCGGCCGCCGCCGAAAAGACGGCCCAGCAGCAGGATGCCATTTATCCCGCCACCAGCAATCAGCCCACCGTGCCCGTCAAGACCGGCAAGCACGACCAGAGCGGCATCATCGTGGAGGGCATCGACAACTGCCTGGTGAAGTTCGCCAAGTGCTGCACCCCCGTGCCCGGCGACCCGGTGGTGGGCTTTATTACCCGGGGCTTCGGCGTCTCCGTCCACCGGGCGGACTGCCCCAACGCCGCCCCCGAGAAGCGCAAGCCGGAGGAGGAGGGCCGCTGGATCAAGGTATCCTGGGCCACCGGGGAGCTGGCCACCTACCGCACCTCCCTGGAGATCGCCGCCAAGGATCGGGACGGCCTGACTCTGGATGTGGCCATGGCCCTGTCCACCATGAAGGCCAAGACCACCAGCCTGTCCGCCCGGTCCATGCCCGACGGCTACGCCACCGTCAGCATTGTGCTGGAGGTCAAGAACCACACCGAGCTTACCGCCGTCATCAACAAACTGGGTCAGATCCAGGGCGTGTACCAGGTAAAACGCGCCGCAGGATAAAAAATAATCTAGGGGCGGCCACAAGGGTCGCCCCTGCGGTACGACCACTGCCTTTTCTCTTGTTGAGGAGAACGAATGATGATTCAGAGAGAGATACTGCAAGAAAACGAGACCCTGGACCGGCTGATCTCCCAGTGCTTTGCGGGCGGAGAGCTGCTCCGGCGGGAACTGCGGCTCACCGAGGCCCAGGCCGCCTATGTGGCGGGCCATTATTGCGCCCAGGTCATTCCCATGGGCGAACATTGGTATGAAATTACCTTCCAGGAGGCATTTTACAATGGCTGCAACTGAATTTGTGCCTGTGCTGCTGGGTTCGGACATCAACGCCTACAGCATGGCCCGGGCCTTTCATGAGGCCTACGGCGTACATTCCGTGGTGTATGGAATGTTCCCCGCCAGCGTATGCGCCGGCAGCAAGATCATCGACTACCGGGTGCGGGAGCACAACGACCGGGTGGACAAGGTGCTGGAGAACGTCACCGAGGTGGCCAAAGAGCACCCGGACAAGAAGATCCTGGTGCTGGGCTGCGGAGACAACTACCTCAACTCCATCTCCGCCAACCTGCCCAACTACCCGGAAAACGTCATCGCGCCCTATGTGGACCTGTCCATGCTGGAGACCCTGATCCACAAGGAGAAGTTCTACGACCTGTGCGACCAGTACGGCATCGACCATCCGGCCACCTACGTCTACCACAAGGGAGAGGGCCACGGCTTTACCCTGCCCTTCGAGGGCCCCTTTGTGGTCAAGCCCGCCGAGTCGGACACCTACTGGAAGCATCCCTTCCCCACCCAGAAGAAGGCCTACGTCCTCCAGACCCGGGAAGAGGTGGACCAGGTCATCGACGACATCTACAACGCCGGATATGAGGACTCCCTCATCATCCAGGACTTTATCCCCGGTGACGACAGCTATATGCGGGTGGTCACCAACTACTCCGGCGCCGACGGCAAGGTGCGCCTCATGTGCGTGGGCCACGTCCTGCTGGAGGAGCACACCGCCCACGCCATCGGCAACCATGCCGTCATCATCACCGAGCCTGAGCCTGAGCTGTGCGAGAAGCTGAAGGGCTTCCTGGAGGCCATTAAATTTACCGGTTTCTCCAACTTCGACATCAAGTACGACCAGCGGGACGGCAAGTTCAAGGCCTTTGAGATCAACTGCCGCCAGGGCCGGTCTAACTACTATGTCACCGGCGCGGGCTACAACCTGGCCAAGTACCTGGTGGAGGACCGGGTGCTGGGCAAGGACTGTGAGCTGACCATCACGAAAAACCGCCATCTGTGGTGGGTCATTCCCCCCAAGGTGGCCTACGACTATGTGAATCCCAAGTACCACGAGGAGATGAAGGCCCTGGAGAAGGCGGGCGCCGTGGTCAACCCACTGTTCTACAAGCCGGACAACGGCCTGGTGCGTACCCTGCGCATTATGAAGGGTCAGAAGCGGTATGTGGGCTGGTATGCCTCTTGTATGGAGAAAGTCCGATGAGTGAACAGAGATTGGGGATCTTGGGCGGCATGGGGCCCCAGGCCACCCAGGACTTTTATCAGCGGATTCTGGACCGTACCGACGCGGCCAAAGACCAGGAGCACCTGCCTACCCTGATCTGGAGCGACACCTCCATGCCCGACCGCACCGCCGCCATTCTGGGGGGCGATGCGGAGGGCTGCTACCAGCGGCTGCTGGCGGGTGCCCGTCTGCTGGAGGGGGGTGGCTGCACCGTGCTGTCCATTCCCTGCAACACCTCCCACTACTTTGCCGACCGGCTCCAGGGGGATATCTCCATTCCCCTCATCCATATGCCCCGGGAGACCGTGGGAGTGCTGGCGGAGGAGGGGCGGCGCAAGGTGGGCATCCTGGGCACCGACGGCACCATCCGCACCGGTGTGTACCAGAAGGAGTGTACCGCCCGGGGCATTGAGGCCGTCTCCCCGCCGGAGGAGGTCCAGAAGCTGGTGATGAGCATTATCTACGACGAGATCAAGCGGGGGGAAAAGGGCTCCCGGGAGAAATTCGCCGTCATTGACCGCTGGCTCCATCAGGCCGGGTGCGACAGCGCCATTCTGGGCTGCACCGAGCTGTCTGTCTACCGCACCTATCACGGCCTGCCCGACCACTATCTGGACGCCATGGACGTGCTGGCTCAGCGGTGTATCACCGCCTGCGGCTACAAGCTGCGGATGGTATAAGCAATGGGCCGATGGAGACATCGGCCCGATCAGTTTCTGGTGGTGAATGACTATGACCGATTTCCGCCGCCCTCTGGGCGACTATGTGCAGCTGCTGCTGCGCCATGACCTGCTGTCCGACAAGGGACCCATCCCCGCTGATCTGACTGCCCCCGTGGCTCTGGTGTCCTGTGACTCCCAGGTGGTGATCCCCCGCACCCTCTTTATTTGCAAAGGGGCCAAGTTCAAGGAGGACTACCTGCGCCAGGCCATGGACAAGGGGGCCTTCGTGTATGTCAGCGAGACTCCCTATCCCAACGTGCCCCTGCCCTGCCTGCGGGTGACCGACATCCGGCAGGCCATGGGTCTGCTGGCCGATCTGGCCTACGGCCACCCCTCCGGTAAGCTGACCATCACCGGCATCACCGGCACCAAGGGCAAGACCACCACGGCCTACTATATCAAGTCCATCGTGGACACCTGGCTGGCTGCCCAGGGCCACCGGGAGAGCGCCCTGCTCTCCACCATCGTCACCGACGACGGCCTGGAGCGCAAGCCCGCCAAGCTGACCACCCCGGAGCCCCTGGATCTCCAGCGCCACCTGTCCAATGCTGTCACCGCCGGGGCAGACTACCTCACCATGGAGGTGTCCTCTCAGGCTCTGAAGTATGGCCGGGTCATCGGGGTGGACCTGTCCTGCGCCGTGTTCCTCAACATCGGCGAGGACCACATCTCCCCGGTAGAGCACCCCGATCTGGAGGACTATCTCCAATCCAAACTGTTGATTTTCCGGCAGGCGAAAACCGCCTGTATTTCCATGGACTGCGATCACGCCCCTGAGGTGGCGAAGGCAGCTGCCTGGTGTGAGCAGGTCATCACCTTCTCGCAGAAGGACCCGGCCGCCACGGTGTACGGCACCAACGTCCGCAAGGAGGGGAACAAGATCGCCTTCCACGTCCGCACCCCCCGGTACGAGGGGGAGCTGGCCATCTCCACCCCCGGCCTGTTTAACGTGGAGAACGCCCTGGCCGCCGTGGCGGTGGCCGAGGCCTACGGCATCTCCCGGGAGGCGGTGGAGCAGGGCCTGGAGAAGGCCTTCGTCCCCGGCCGCATGGAGCACTATGTCAGCGCCGACAACCAGATCTCGGTCATTGTGGACTACTCCCACAACGGCATGAGTTTGCAGAACGCTCTGCGCTCCGTCCGGGCGGAGTACCCCGATCGCCAGCTGACGGTCCTTTTCGGCTGCACCGGCGGCAAGGGCATCGACCGCCGGGAGGGCATGGGCAACGCCGCCGGTGAGTGGGCCCACCGGGTCATCCTCACCGAGGACGACCCCGGCCCTGAGGAGGTGGAGGACATCTGCGCCGACATCGGGGTGTTCCTCAAGCGGTGGAACAAGGAGTACACCGTCATTCCCGACCGGGAGCGGGCGGTAGAAACCGCCATCCTGGAGGCCCAGCGTCCCGCCGTGGTACTGCTGGCGGGCAAGGGCTGCGAGGAGGCCCAGAAGCGGAAGAACGGCCCCGAGCCCTGTATCCCCGACGGAGTGCTGGCCCAGCAGGCTTTGGACAAGTACGACCGGGACCATGCTGAATGAGGCTTTTGCCGCCGCGGGCGCCGCCGCCTGGGGCGGCTTGCCGTTTTCGGAGCTGGCGGCGGATATGACAGAGGCGGCGGTGGAAAAGGCGACGGCGCTGTGTCCCAACCCCCGCACCGTGCTGGTGGCCGCCTTCCCCTACTACGCCGGGGACCGGCCTGGCAACCTGTCCCTCTACGCCCGTGGGCGGGATTATCACCAGGTTGTTACCGGGAAATTGAATACTATTTGTGATATTTTGCGAGAAAAATACCCGAATGGGGTATGTTTGCCCGCTGCCGACAATTCCCCCCTGCCGGAACGGCAGGCTGCCTGGCGATGCGGTATCGGCCTGCGGGGGAAGAATGGGCTGGTGATTTTGCCTCCCTACGGCAGCTATGTGTTCCTGGGCACCATCCTCACCGATGTGGAGCTGGACCTGCCGCCCCGCACGCCGTCCGCCCACTGTGTGGGCTGCGGCAAGTGCCTGGCCGCCTGTCCCGGCGGCGCCCTGGGAGAAGATGGGGTAAATCTGTCCCGCTGCCTGTCCGGCCTGACCCAGAAGAAAGGAGAACTGACTGGGGAGGAGGAGGCGCTGGTGAAGGCCCATCCCCTGATCTGGGGGTGCGACTGCTGTCAGCAGGCGTGTCCTTATAACGCCTCTCCCGAGTTGTCTCCTTTACCCGAGTTCCGGGAGGGACTGGTGGATGTGCTGGACGGGGCCGATCTGGAGGGACAGACCAACCGGAGCTTTCGGGAGCAGTATGGCGGCCGGGCCTTTGCCTGGCGTGGGCCCGCCCCCCTGCGGCGCAACCTGGAATTGAAAAAGAGTATGTAACAATCCCCCCGCTCCGGAAGTTCCGGAGCGGGGGGACTCAGTGTGTCGAAGTTTTTCGACACGCTTCTCAAAAATGCAAGCATTTTTGAGAGGGAATGCAGGCCGCCGCGCGCATGGCCCCAAGGGCCACACACTTGCGGCCTGAGAAGGGTGTTTTCCGACGTACACGCCGCCGGAAAACACAATTTTGACCCATTTCCGTCCTCTGCGGACGGCGGAACTCTGCGAGGCTCCTGCAGCAAAAATCGCAGAAATACATTTTATCGATAGACTAAATCCCCCCGCTCCGGAAGTTCCGGAGCGGGGGGATTGTTATTATCGGGGTGAAATGGGCTTCAGACTGCGGGCCAGCAGGTCGTCCATATAGCGGCACAGGGTTTGATCGGGGATATCGGGGCATTCCATGGTGATATGGGTATATAGTCCAATCAGGGCGGAGGAGAACATCACGCCCTGGATCACCGCATCCAGCTCGTTGACGTTGCGCTGCTCCAGCTTGCGGCGGAGGCTCTTCACAATGTCTTTTTTCCAGCGGTACACAAACATAGGATCTCCGCGGTTGCTCAGCAGGACCCGGTACCAGTCTAGGTTTTCCCGGATATGCGTAATGGTGCGCAGGGCGGTGTCGGTGGCGCTGCTGTGGTCCATGATGTCGGGCAGATTACGGCAGATTTCCCACAGGGCGGAGAGCAGCCGGTCCTCCACACCCTGCAATACTGCAAATTTATCCTCAAAATAAAGGTAAAAAGTGGAGCGGGCTATACCGCATACTTGGCAGATGCCGGCAATGCTTACGCCGTCGATACCGTCCCGCTGGTAAATTTCCAGAAAGGCGGATTCAATATCCTGAATAGTGCGCTGGCGGTTCAGCGTCCTGCGGGGGGCATATCCATCAACTGCCTCTCATTAGAAATCAAAGAAGGTTTGCGGATCTGCTGCAAAATAGGGGGTACTTTGCTTAAATTATTATTATATTTGACCAAGAATAAAATTGCAACAAAAAATCGGAGGGGAATGGACACTTTGCCTCCGTTTGTTCAGTTACTGTACGGTAGATTTTTGTGTGATATGTATAAATAGAGGTGGTTTATGCTATCTTTTTCACACAGAACAAACAGAAAAAGGAGGAGCTGTTATGAGCCAAAGACCTGTTCTTACCCCGGAGGAGCGGGCGCTGTCTTACGCCAAGTACTATGATCTGCCCATTACTCCCATTCCCCAGGAGAAACTTGCCATCTTGGAGGGCGGCCCTATTGATCCCTCTCTGGCCCTGAAGATTGAGGATCGCAACGATTTGTTCCTGCCCGGCTATCTGCCCTGTGAGACCGGCTACTGTGTGATGCCAAACGGTACCGGCTATCTGGCCAACCGCACTGAGATGCCCGGCGTCACTCCTGAGATGTTTGAGTGGTGGTTTGCCTGGCACGGCCTGAACGATATGCGCTACCGCATCTGGGACCCGGAGGACCACTTCTACGCCCGTCAGCAGAATCCGGACAAGGTGCTGGACCCCAGCGTGCCTATGCGGGAAAAAACTTGGGGCACCGTTCACCATGTATTGGAGGACATAGGAGGCGGTCCCGACGAGCTGATCCTGAACTTCCGCTATCCCCATGAGCTGGGATACGACGAGTCCAAAGTTGGTACCCCCGCCTGCGCCACTATGATGTGCGCCAACGGCCATGGACCGGTACCCGGCCAGGGTGTGGCCGCCATCATGACCCACATGGTCCGGGAGATCGAGGGCGGGATCGAGCTGCGTTCCCGCTTCTGGATCGGCTACGGCCTGGTGGACGGCCAGGTGGTCAAGCTGCTGCCCGACGGCGTCAGCGTGCCCCCGGTGGTGCCCATGGGCCTGTTTGCCCATAATCTGAAGGAATTCGGCCATCTGGCCGCCATCCTGCCCTCCCTCTACACCGAAGAGAAAGACCGCTGGTAAGCGGAACAGACGGAAAAGGAGAAGAATTATGTGTAAGAAAAAAGATTTTCCTGTAGTAATGAATGTATTTCTGGCCTTTTTCATTACCCTGGCGGTGACCATCTTCAACCTGGCAGTCAACAATAACCTGAATGTTCCCGCCCTGGTGGTTGGTATGGTTTACGGTTTCTGCCTGAATCTGACGCTGGAGACGCTCATTGACCTGCCTGCCTTTGGCAATTTCTTTGTCAAGGCCTTTCACCTGAAAATGGAAAGTATCGGAGCATACTTTGTGCGGATCTTTTTCATCGTGCTGCTGCTGGTGCTGCTGATGAGCTCCATCCTGATGTTCTGTGAAGTGGGCTTTCTGCTGGGTACGGGGTTCTTTGGTTTTTGGATCACCAAAGTGCCCGCTATCTTCCTGGTGGCCTATATAACCGCGCTGATCTTCTTCCCCCTGTGTATCAAGGGCGCCCAGGCGCTGTGCACCCGGGACTGAACTGCATACATAACCGTCAGCCCCTCCGTTCGGTACGGAGGGGCTGCTTTTGTCCATAAAGCTCCTCCGGCAGGCGGAGAAGACGTTGGAACGGCTTGCCTGCCCGCTCCGATACCGGGGCGGGCAGCCGCTGTGGGTGGCCTGGTCCGCCTTGTCTGACTGAATGGTATCGCCAATGCCCCAGGGTTAAGCGGTCTCCTTCAGTGGTGGACATCTTGTCCAGAGGGGGACAGACCACGTTCTTGGCAACAACAAGGGCGCGCTGCTGATGCAGCGCGCCCTTGCCGGCATGGATCTTTACTTCTGCAGACCCTGCGCAAAGTTCATGAAGATCTGCGCCACTTCCGCGCGGGTGGCGGTGCCAGTGGGATCCAGAACGTTGCCGCCCTTGCCGGACAGCAGCTTGGAGCCTACCGCCCACTCCATGGCCTCAGCAGCCCAGGAGGAGGTCTTGGCGCCGTCGGTGAAGGTGGTCAGGTCGCCCTTGGCGGACACATCGTAGCCCTTGCTCTCAGCGTAGCGGTACAGAATGACCGCCAGCTGCTCGCGGGTCACGGTGTCGTTGGGGGCAAACACGGTGTCGCTGTAGCCCTTGACGATGCCCTTGGAGGCAGCCCAGTTCACAGCGTCGGTGTACCACACGCCGCTCTCCACGTCGGTGAAGGACAGGGTGGCATCGGTCTCAGGCTGGCCCTCCAGCCGCCACAGGATGGTGACCACCATGGCACGGTTGGTGGTCATGAAGGGAGCGAAGGTGGTGGAGGAAGTGCCGTCCATCAGCTTGTTGTCATAGACGTACTTCACAGCCTCGAAGAACCAGTCGTCGGCCTTCACGTCGGTGAAGGGCAGGCCGGTGTCCACAGGGGTATCGTCCTTGGTGAAGGAGGCCTCCACAGTAACGGCAGAGGCGGGCATGGTGAAGGTGTACTTGCCGTTACCCTTATCGGTAAGATTGAGCTCATTGCCGTTCTTGTCGGTGACGGTAAGGGTATCCAGCTTGTAGCCCTCGTCGGCCTTCACAGTCAGGGTGACGGTGAGGCCCTTGGAAGCGCGGGTACGGCTGGGAGTCACGGTGCCGTTGTCGCTGTCCTCCACGGTGATGACGTAGGCGGTAGAGACGGTGGGGCCCTCAGGATCCACGGGGGCGCCCTCTACATCCACGGGCATGACGGCCTCGTAGGTCTGGCCGTTGTAGAGTACGGAGCCGCGGACGTACTGAGTGTCTTCGGCGTTGGGGTTGTAGGTGGTGCTGTCCCAGGTCACGTCGCAGGCGACGCCGAAGCCGGTGGACAGCTCCAGAACCACCTGCTCAGGCAGGTTGAGCATCTCGAAGGGAGTGCCGTAGTCCACGCCCAGGCTGGTGGGGTTCACCAGCACATTGACCACAGTAGGCTCGCCGGACAGGTTTACAGTCACGGAAGCGGTAAGGTTCTTTTCGTTGAGGATGCCGGTACCGGACAGGTCAAGTGTGCCGGTCAAGGTCTGAGGCTCAGTGGAGGCGGCGTCATAGCCCTCAGCGCTCCACTCTACGGGGAAGCGGAGGGTAGTGCCGTCGGACAGGGCAACTACGGCGCACGCAGGCAGCTCCAGATCGTTAAACGCGGTGTTGAGCCGGCCGTAGGCCACGGAAGGCATTACGGTCTCCACCACCACATCTTCAGGCTCGCCCGGCTCAGTGGGATCCAGGTAGCGGGTACCGGTGACCTCCAGCTCATTCAGGCCGATGGAGTGGCCGAAAGCGCTCTGGTTGATACCGGTGAAGTAGAGACGCAGGTAACGAGTACCCTCCGGAATGGCGGCTTCAAAGTTAGTCAGGGCATCGGTGCGGCCGTCGCCGCTCATACCGGTGTAGGTTCCGATGGTGGTCCAGCAGCTGGCGTCCTTAGCATTCTGGCCCTCAAAGGCGCTCTCATCGCTTACCGTACCTACATTGACAGTGCTGTAGTCGGTGGGTACAAAGTCAGAACCGGCCACTTGTACCACATAGTCGCTGGGCCATACCTTGGCATAATAGCTGGAGGAAACCTCAGTGATGTCGCACACATCCTCACCCAGATCCACCACGATCCAGGAGTCGGCGGTGTCATCGACCTTCATCTTGTTGCCGCTCCAGCGAGTGTCAAGTTTACCGTCCACAGCATCAGCGGCGAAGGTCTGACTATTGACCTCAAGGCCGGAAGCATAGACAGGATGCTCCAGAGCCAGGTTCTCCTCTTCGCCGGCCGTCGTTACAGCGTCAGAAGACGTGTCAACGGGGTCGTTTACGGTGACGGTAGCGCTCAAAGCAAAGCCGCCGGGGTTGGACAGACCGCCGGAGAGGTCATACGAACCGGTAAAGGTGTACTGGCCGGCGGTATCAGCCTTGTAGTTATCACAGGTCCAGGTCACGGGGATCGTGACAGTATTGCCGCCGCTGAGCACAACGTCCGCCTGGAAGGGCAGACCCACCTTATCAATGAGGGTACCGTTGGGCACAGAGATGACGAGGGGAGTAGTATCGGCTTCGTAGATGGCGGGGAAACGCAGGGGAGCGGTGCCCACAGGCACTTCTGCGGCGGTGCCGCCCTCTGCCAGGATCAGCTCAGCGATGGCGGGCGCGGTACCGGGCTCCCAATTCAGACGGACGCTCAGCAGGGGGCCGTAGCCTGCGGTGGGGAAGGTGTTGACGCCCTTATCCAGAACGCCCACGGTGATCCACTGCTCCTCCAGGTTCTGGACCTGGACCTCAGCGCCGCAGATGGCGGAGGGATCCTGGAGGATGGAGAGTTTTTCATAGGTCTTAGGTTCAGAGATGAGGTACTGCAGGTAGCCGCCTTCCTCGTCCACCTGATCCAGGGTGAAGAAGGTGGACAGCTTGCCGTCCATAAGAAGGTCAAACTCGCCCTCGGGGGTTCCGGAGAAGCCGCCGCTGGGGCCTTCCTGGTCCAGGTTCTTGTTGACCTCCAGCTCGTTCATCTTGATCCAGCCTGCGGCGGTCAGGGTGATCTCAATCTTGATGTAGCGGCCGGACACGCCGTTGCCGTTGCAGGCATAGTAGCGATAGGGCGGATCCATCTCGGAATTATCGGTAAAGTTGCCGATCACGGTCCATTCGCCGTTGGGATCGCTGCCGTCGCTGACGCTGATACTGGTAAAGCGGGGGTGGTCGCCCTGCTCAGGGAAGAACAGCGTCACATCGTACACAGGCTGCTTGGCGTCCATGTCAAAGATGATATACTGGCCTTCCGTCTGTTTTTTGTTGGTCCATGCCAAGGTGCTGCGGTTGCCGTCCACAATATTGTCCCAGGAGCCCTCGTAGAGGCCCATGTTGGTGGAAACGAAGGTAAGGTCGGTCTGAATAAAGGCAGCCTTGGCGGAGACGGAGGGCAAGTTGCCGGTAACGGGCGTATCGCCGTTGTTTACCAGGCGTACATAGCGCATGGTAGCGCTGCTCTCGGGGGCGCCGTCGGTCCAGATCACCCCGTTGGCGGAGTACTGGAGGGTAAGGCCTTCGGGCAGAGCGCCGCCCAGAGTGATCTCGCTGACGCCCATGATCTCGGGCAGGCGGATGCCCACATATTCACGGTTGGCCAGGGTGACGCCGGGCATGGCGGACATGGTGTAGTAGCCGCCGTCCTCGATCACGGTGCCGGTCAGTTCGGTGTTGGTGTAGAAAAGGCCTGTGTCTGTTTCAGCATCGCCGGCGGTCTCCACGGTAAACTCGCGTACGTCGGTCCAGAAATCCGGCGTATTGCCGTAGCCGGTCTCCAGCAGGCGCAGGCGCACATAACGGGCGGCCAGAGAGAGACCGGATACCTGAATGTCATGGGAATTGACCTTCTCGGTCAGCGCAGTCCAGTGCTGGCCGTCCACGGAGCACTCCAGCACGGCTTTGTGGAAGTAGTCGTGATAGCTGTCGGTTTTGCCCTGAAGCACATGAACGGAGTGAAGCTCCTTCACCGCGCCCAGGTCGATGCCGAAGTAGTCGCCGGCCTTCTGGTTGACGCCGAAGGCGGCGAACGTCTCGGGATTGCCGTCAAACATCTTATCGGACTCGGCGCTGGCCACCATCTCCCTGCCGCCCAGAACGGCGTAGAAGGTAGGCTCTTTGTTCAGCCCGCCGGGGTTGAGCAGCGGTACGATCTCGTCGGACACATAGTCCATCAGATCGGTGGCGAAGGGCTCGAGATACCGGCTGCCGGCCTTGGCGGTTACGGTATCATAATTGGGGGTTTTGTAGTTGTCCCACTCGTCCAGGCCGATGCCGGCGGCGGAATAGGCGGTCCAGGCGCCGTCCAGATCGCCGTTGTTGATGGCGATAGCAGCCTCGATCCCGCTCTTGGAGGCGTTGACGACGCCCACCAGGGAGTTGAGCCAGGGAGTCAGTTCTGCCACCAGGTTCTTATTGGCACAATCAGCCTTGAAAAGCTCTACGGACGAAAGAATGTGGTCAAACTCGGCCAGAAGGGCCACAATCTCAGGGTCATCTGCCTTGGCTGTGCCGGCCAGGACCTTGGCCTGGACGGAATCCAGGGTGTCCTTCAGGTACTCAGACTCGGGGAAGCCCTGGGGCACACGACCGGAGTCGGGGCAGTTGGACACGTTGCGGGCAATGGTCAGATAGGCGTCATAGACTTCAGGCTGGAGGTACTTGAAGCAGTCCTCCCAGAGGGTATCCATATAGCTGGTGTAGTTGTCCCGGTTCCAGCCCCAGGAGAACATCTGGAAGTAGGCCACCTTGTTGGCCTCCGGATAGTCCACGGGGTTGCAGATGATACCGGCCTGTCCGGTGATGTTGTCGGCATCGGCCAGATAGTGGCTGCTGACGCCCAGATAGATACCGGCCTTGTCGTGCTCGGAGCAGGGATAGTTCAGCCAGGTTACGGGATAGTGCTCGGACTTTTCATAAGGCCAGCTGATGTTCTCCTGTGTAATGGGGGAGTTGACGTCGGAGCCGGTCCAGTAGATGTAAATATCCTTGTCCAGACCTTCCTCGTTCAGGGCCCGCAGCTCAGAGCCATCGCCGGCCCAGCCCACATTGTAGCCGTTGGGGCAGTAAACGATGGGACGGCAGCCCATCTCCTCGCGCCAAGCGTTCATCTCGTTCAGGAGAGTGGCTACCTGTGCAGGGGTACCGCTGTTGTAGTCATCGTTCAGGATGTGGAAGCTGCGTACGCCTACATCGTACAGCTGCTGGAACTTGTCCTTCAGCTTCTTCACGTTCTCGAGGTATTTCTTGTAGGCGGCGCCGTCATTGGGGTCGGTGCTGCAGCCGGAGAAGAAGTTACCCTTACCGATGTGGACGGACCAGGTGTACTCCACGTGCATCTGCTTGCCCACTTCCACCAGATGCTGGATCTGAGCAAGCTCTTCTGCCGGGTAAAGTTCATCCCAGTTGTTGGAGTGGTAGGGATCGGTCTTGGACGCGAAGACATAGATATTGCCCTTCACATCCCGGATGGAGCGGATCTGGCTCTCGCGGCCCTCATAGGTATGGCCTCCATAGAAGCCCTCGATAAAGCCGCGGAAGATGGTGTTGGAATAGTCCTCGATCACTACGGGCAGGAATTTATTGCCGTAGAAGGAGGTAAACATCATCTGCAGGGTGGCCACGCCATAATAGACGGCATCCACGTTCTGGCCCTGGATGGTGATGATGCCGTTGGGATTGGTACCGGCGTCGGCACGCAGCAGATAGGAGTCGTACTTGTGGACGGTACCGGGCTTATTGGCCGGATTGAACAGGTCGGGGTAAGCTTCCGGTTCCCCCGCCTGACCGTCTACCAGGGTGTTTTCGCCCTTGATGCCCAGCAGAATGTTGGTTTTGGAGGGATCCAGAGTGGCGCTCACGACCATGGTGCGGTCAAAGCGGGTCAGGATCTCTTTCAAAAAGTCTACGGTGTACTGGTCTACATTGGTACTCTTTACCACGTTGACCTCTTTGGTCATGGTAAAAGAGCCGGTTCCGTACTCCACGGAGTGGGGCACGGGATAGATCTCATAGGCATTGGGATCTTCTGAGTATCCCTCCGAGAGATCTACCGCCGGGGGAGGCAATGTGAGCTCAGTTTCTGCCGCTGCCGTTGGCAGAGGGCCTGTAAGACCCAACGTCAGCGCCAGAGTAAGCAGCAGGCTGAGAACTCTGCCCATTTGCTTTTTCATCCTACTTCCTCCTTTTGTAATCTACAAAAATCCTCGTCAGTGGTATGGCGGGGACTATTGCCTGGTTTGCTTGTGCACTATAGCCCAAAAATCCCATTATTTTATATTGGTAGTTTTATATTACTCCATATACTTCCGATCAGGAAAGTATGAAATTTTATCATACTTTAATAACAGCGATATACCAGCGATGGCCGGGGACAATGTCCCCGGCCATCGCCTGGAAAAGAAGTAAAGAAATATGGGTGGTCTTACGCGGTCAAAAAACGCATGAGAATAGTGGCAACCTCAGCGCGGGTGGCGGTGCCGGTGGGATCCAGCTTGCCGCCATCTTTGCCGGTGATCAGCTCAGCGCCAACCGCCCAGGTCATGCCGTCGGCCGCCCAGGTGGACACGGCGCTGCCATCGGTGAAGGTGGTCAGGTCGCCCTTGGCGGACACGTCGTACTCCTTGTACTCGGCATAGCGGTACAGGATGGTGGCCAGCTGCTCGCGGGTTACGGTGTCGTTGGGAGCAAACACGGTGTCGCTGTAGCCCTTGACGATGCCTTTGGAGGTAGCCCAGTTCACAGCGTCGGTGTACCACACGCCGCTCTCCACGTCGGTGAAGGACAGGGTGGCGTCGGTCTCAGGCTGGCCCTCCAGCCGCCACAGGATGGTGACGACCATGGCACGGTTGGTGGTCATGAGGGGGGCGAAGGTGGTGGAGGAAGTACCGTCCATCAGCTTGTTGTCGTAGACGTGCTTCACGGCCTCATAGAACCAGTCGTCGGCCTCCACGTCGGTGAAGGGCAGGCCGGTGTCCACGGGGGTGTCGTCCTCCACAAAGGAAGCTTCCACGGTGACGGCGGAGGCGGGCATGGTAAAGGTGTACTTGCCGTCGCCCTTGTCGGTGAGCTTCAGTTCATTGCCGTTCTTATCGGTGACGGTGATGGTATCCAGCTTGTAGCCCTCGTCAGGCTTCACGGTCAGGGTGACGGTGAGGCCCCTGGTGGCGCGGGTGCGGCTGGGAGTTACGGTGCCGTTATCGCTGTCCTCCACGGTGATGGCATAGGAGGTAGAGGGAGTGGTAGCATTCTCCAGAGCCTGCATGGCATCCTCCAGAGCGGCCACAGCAGCGGTCACCTCTTCAATGGTGGCCAGAGGACTGTTGTTCAGAGCACGGGCATAGACCACAGCCTGGAACAGGTCGCCTTCCAGCCCGGTGCTGGTAAAGTCCAGCCCCTTTTCGGTCACGATTTCCTCTGCCTTGGCCAGCAGATCGTTGAGAGCAGTTTTGTCCACCGTCTGGCAAACCAGGAATTCCTGGATGTCATAGCGGCTGCCGTTGAAGGCCACGCCCTGGAATTTTACATAGCGGGCGCTGACGGGGTCAAAGGAACCGTGGCTTATATTTTAGAGAGATGCTTTTTGGGCTGCAAGTATGATTTTTTATCATACTTTTTGAGGCGCTGAAGCTTTTTTTGTACATATTATACAATAAAAATTTTTTCTTTTAACCGCCGCCAACGTAAGGAGCGGCACAACAAGACCGGGGGGCGAGCGGATCATAGCCGCGGCCTGTGGGACAGTTATCTGAATGTTCGGAAAGAGGCGGCAGGAATTCCGCCGGCTGATGTGCTTGTACGGATAGGGCGTGATCCATCCTACCATGATAGTTTCAGACAGATGCGGAAGAAAGCGGCCCAGAGAATAGAGGCCTGTGAGGAAGTGCGGGAAATTTAGGCCATGTTTGAAAAACAAAAGTTGCACAAACGGATATGATTTAGTAAACTATTGATATGGGAACAAAACGATATGAACTCACAGAAAGTGAATGGAATCGAATCAAAGATATGC